>NZ_JARVTC010000005.1:0-242378 GCF_030208875.1 Pseudarthrobacter sp. MEB009 | reverse complement strand
TTCAGCTTCACCGGCACCCAGCGCACCGCCACCAACAAGTAACAGGTCCGCACAGCGGCGCGGAACCCCCACCGGCAACCAAGTCCGGTGGGGTTGGGCCCGTCCCGCGTTAGGACAAAACGGACGCAGGCACCAGGCCGTAGCCCACACCGCGCACTGTTCGGATGATCTGCGTTGCGGCCCCGCCGTCACGGATCTTCCGGCGGAGGTTGCCGATATGGACTTCCACCAGGTGCTCGTCGGTGGCCCACTCGTCGCCCCACACCAGCCGCAGCAGGGACTCTTTGGTCCAGACCCGGCGGGGAGCGCCCAGGAACGCGGCCAGCAAGTCAAATTCGGTGCGGGTCAGCACCAGTTCCGTCCCCGCCACCTGTGCTGTCCGGGATTCGGTATCAAGACGGACCACACCGTGAACGGCCGCGCCGTCCGGGACTGCACTCGGATCCGCAGGTTCCGCCGCAGGGGGTTCGCCGGCCGGCTCGGGATCTGAACCGATCCTGCTGGGGCGCGGCCTGCGGAACATCGCCGTTATCCGGGCCGCCAGGGAACGCGGGCTGAAGGGCTTGGTGACAAAGTCATCAGCACCGATCTGCAGCCCCAGAAGCTCGTCGATCTCATCGGCGCGGGCGGTGATCATCACCACGTAGGCGTCGGAGAAGACCCGCAGCCGCCGGCACACCTCCGTCCCGTCAAGGTCGGGGAGGTTCAGGTCAAGGGTGACCAGGTCCGGCTCGTGTTCGCGGATCAGGGCCAGGCCTTCGGCGCCGTCGGCTGCGGCCACCACGTCGAAACCCTGCATGGTCAGCGTCCGGACCAGTAGCAACCGGATGTCCATGTCGTCCTCGACCACCACGGCTTTACGGTTTATCAGTTCACTTCCCATGCCCTTACCCTGCCAGAAAATCCGCCGGGTTTTTCGCTGCACCGCCCCGGCGGGCGTCTTCGAATTGAGGAAACCTTGAACTCCTGCACGGCGGAGGTTGAAACCAGGCAACAAGAATGGACTTAGACGAAAACAACGAAGGGCATCATCATCATGAAGACGAGCAGACCCCCACGCGCTGCACTGCGCCTGCGGCGCCTTCTCGCGGCAGTCGTCGTGGCCCTGTTCCTGGCCGCCACCCCCGCCGTGGCCCAGGCCGCCTTCAACTCGACAGCATCAGCCGCGCTGTCCACCGGAACCTACTCCATTCCCGCTCCGGCCACGATCTCCGGCACCTATTCCTGCGACACCACCAGGCCCTACGGTTCCACCATCAATATCACCGCTTACGGCAAAGTGGCCCGGGCAACGGGCTATAAGCTCACCGTCACAGCACCGGACGGCAGCTCCTCGTCCCAAAACATCCAGGGAAACACCCTTTCCCTGACCAAAAGCTCTACCCTCCGTAACGGCACCTACACGTATGCCCTTGTCGCCATGGTGGGAACCTGGATCGGCGATCCGTACACCGGCACCTACACCTGCTGACCAAGGCTGACCAAGGCTCCACCCGCAGACCGCGGCTGCAAGGCAGCACGGTTGGTGACTTTATGGCGCCGGCGCCGTTGGCTCGGATGACGGGGCCGCTGCCGCCGGCGTTGAGCCTTGGAGGCTTCTCAAATCAATGACCGACCACGCAGCGTAGGGCCGTTCGTTGGGTGCGTTGAAAAGAACTGCATAAGCGCAGACAAAGCGGTAGTCGTTGCTGTTAACCACAAGGCTTTCCTGAACCGACGCGGTTCCTGTTTTGTCGGGACCCGACTCACCCCATTGCAGGACACCGGAACCGGACGCGGATCCCCTGATGTCTGGCCACCTACTGTCGCGGCACAGCGAATCAACGTTCAGGTCTTCGGAAGCCGACGGCCCAATGCCGTAGATACGAAGCAGCATTTTTTCGGTGCTTCGCAAAGCCGGCGCTTTTGCCTCCGAGGTGACGGTTACCGCCCCTGAGGGGGATTTCACAGCCGACAGGGACAAGCTGGGCATGTCCCGCGAGTGAAGACTCTCCGTGCCGGTGCGGAGCACGTTGATCATCCCCACGACGACCAGGAGCGCAGAGAACACGGTGACCACGCTTGTCAGCGTGGTTGCCCAGGCCCGGCGGCCAGATAGCTTCACCAGGAGAAGAATCACCGGGAGGGCGGCACCCACAATGACAAGCCCTACCGCCCAGGCGACGCCGTCAGGATCGTTGCGGACCATCCTGCGTAAAAGATCCTGCTCGATACCCAGCCCCGCGAAGATCGAGACGACAACTGCCAATGCAGCTGAGACAGCAACCCATACTCCAGGGGGCGGTGTAGCACCCGCGGAAGCGCCAGCTTTCTGTTCCATGATCGATTCACCCATGAATCCCAGGAAAGAAGAAGCAAATTGCGGCTATTTTGTGGTTCCGCGGTCCGTCATGTGGGGCCGTAAGGGAACTTTTCAAGACGGACCTCAGGCAGCCGCTGCCCGGAAGGGGCGGCTAGCCGGGAGGGGCCGCGTCAGCCGACGCCGCGGACGCTGTTGTTCCGCTTGTCGTGCGTCAGTTCGGCCAGGCCCAGCGCTTCAAGGAGCGGCGGCAGGTACATACCGAAGCGTCCCCGGTAGCCCTTGCGGAGCCCGTACCAGCCACCCACCGGGTTGGCGGGGTCGCGGCCCCAGGCCTCCACGGTGCCGTCGGCTGCCGGCTTGTTTTCGTCTGCGGTCCCCAGCTGCACCCAGTCGCCCTGCTCGATCAGCCAGGCATGCAGGTCCTCCACGGCCCGGAGCTGGTACTTCAGGGTGGTGGATCCCACCTGGCACACCAGTGCCGGCGGGTCGGAGTCAGGATCGCGGTACATCGTGTACGTCGAGGACCCGGGGGCTGTCGCCAGGGTCCAGGGGTCAGTTTTGGTTCCGTCGGCCCTGATGATCCTGTTCCAGTGAGTGCGGGCTATGGCGCCAGCGTAGTGCCGGTCCGTGTAGGGGAAAAGGCCAGGCTCAGTCCGCCGGGCGGCAGGACCCGGCCGGCCCGTAGCTGAGCCAATCCGGGAGCGCTGCGGTGAACGCCTCGCGGACGGCCGGGGTGTTGGTCACCGTCCAGTCCACCCGGCCGTTGACCTCCACCTCGGTCTTGTCCCATTCGAACCAGTTGATCATCTTCAACTGCGGGTACGCGGTGGCCAGGGCGGGGTTGAACAGCTGTTCCCACCACGCTTTTTTGATGTCCATTTCCGCGGCCCCACCGGCGGCCGGCGCGTACAGGGCAGCAGTTTCCGGGATGGCCACGGGCTTGCCGTGCTCCGTCCCGTACACAGCATAGAAGTCCGGGAGCAGGCTGTCGTCGCCATTGGCCCCCACGTAGGTGCCGCTGAGCTGGTCCGTGAACTTGTTGGGCTCGGGCAGTTCGTTTTCGCCCCACGGGTAGGCGGCGCCCCAGTGGTACAGGGACATGCCCACCCAGTCCACCGCGGCGTCGCCGGGGTAATACGGGGCGTAGGAATCGTCCGCCATGGTGAGGGCGCCGTCGTCGTCCGTATCCAGGGCGTCGAATTCCGGGGTCCCGGGCTTGGCCTCGAACGTGCCGCCGGCAAACGGGTAGCCGCCGGCATAGTTGGGCGCCCACATCATGGCGGAGGCCGGCGCCACCTTATGGACGGCGTCCGCCATCCTGGTGAACGCCGCCTTGTAGGCCAGGGGCTGCTGCGCCCAGGGGTACCAGGAGCCGTTCATCTCGTGCGCGAAGCGGACAATAACCGGCACACCGTCCGCGTTGAAGGCGGCCAGGTCATCGGCGAGCGCCGCCACCGCCTCATCCGTGACGCCGCCCAGCCCGTTCATGGGCTCCAGGGTCAGCAGCATCATCTGCCCGTCCGCGCGGATCTGGTCCGCGGCGTGGGCCAGGTCCGTCTTCTCCTGGGCGGTGTAGGGGAAGCCGGCGAAGGAGACGCTGACGGCCGGCTTGTGGCCCAGGTCCGCGGCGTACTGGGCCAGGGGTTTGTTGTGCAGGTCCAGGTTCACCCCGAATAAAGCGCCCGACGCCGGCACCAGGCCGGCGCGGTCCGGCGCCACACACACGGGCAGGGTGGGCCCGGCAGCCTTTTCGGCCTCGTCCTGGGCGTTGATCCCGGAGACAATGCTGGCCGTCCCGATCCCTGCGGCCACCACAAACGCGACAACAGGAAGGACAAAGCCGCGCAGGCTGCGGCGCTCCGGTGCTGAGCCTGGAGTTGAGATGTCGGGTGTATCAGGTGACATACGACGGTGGACCTTCCTGACCTGCGGGTTTACCTCACTTTACGTGGCCGGGCCGCAGGATCCGGGTAGTGGCCCGGGTACTTGCCGTGGCGTCCCGCAGAAAACTCGAGTACTCACTACTCGTGTGGGGGCTCCGGGCCCGCAGCTAAGTTTTGCTGGAGGGTTTAGCCGCATCCGTGGTTTGAAAAATCGTGAAATCGGGGGCAGGAAAATGGGAGTTCGGCCGGCAATTGTCAAAGAGCGGGCCCTGCGGGTAGTGGCTGATGCCGAACCCCAGGCGGAGATCCTCACCATGCCTGCGGCCCATGCCGCGTACCTGCTGGACCTGCTGACCGGGACCGAGACCGTCCAGGACTCCCTGCGGAAACTCACCGAAGCTGCGGCGCACGCCATCAGCGGACTGGCCGGCGTCGAGATCGACTGCGCCGCCACACTGAACCGGGACCGGCGCCCCGCCATGATCTCAGCCAACAACCGACGGGCCGCAACTCTCGCGGCGTTGGAAGACGGCGGGCCCATGGCGGACGCGCTTGGTTCTGCCGGGTCCGTAATGGTGGGAACGTACGGCGGATCCCTGGCCGTCCCCGTCCGGCTGGACGAAACCTCATCCTGCGCCCTGACACTCCTGGGCCCTGCAGGATTCCAGTTCTCCCCGGAAGTGGTGACGGAAGCCCACCGGTTCGCCGCCGTTGCGTCGCAGAGCCTCAAACTTGCCATCGAAGTCCATGGGATCCGGGCTGCCGGGGACAACCTCAAGGCAGTCCTGGAAGCCCGGAAATCCATCGATGTGGCGTGCGGGGTGATCATGGCCCAGACGCGGTGTTCCTACCCGGACGCCTTCAGCAAGCTTGCCAGCGCCTCCCGCCATCGCAACCTGCACGTCCGCAGCGTGGCGGAAGGGGTCCTCAAGGACCTCCCCACCACCCAGAGGGGCAATCCGGGACGTTAGTCCTGTAGCGATCCGGTTTGCCCCTCTGACCCACCGCCCGTTTCCTGCGTCCGCGGGCACCACGAACAGGGCAGGCTTCCCCTACGTGAGCACCGGGGTCAGCGCCGCCACCGCACGGGTCAGGCCGTTCATGGCCACGCCGGCCGCGGCCCAGCTCTCCGCCCGCACCAGGTGTTCCAGCTCTGTGGACAGGCCGGCCAGCTGCCGGGCACCCACCATGGTGGAGGTGACTTTCAGGCTCAAAACCCTGTCCATGGCCGCTTCGAAGTCCTGCGCCGCGACGGCGTGGCTGATGCTGTCCATGCGGACCGGCAGCAGCTCGCGGTACCCGTCCAGGAAGGCCGCAGCCCCGGCGGGGTCGCCCAGCTCCTCACCCAGTTCGCGCAGGCAGGCCGGGTCCAGGACCGGCAGGCAGGCGCTCATGCGGCCCACCGGCCGTCGTCGTGGTACTCGGCTTCAAGCCCGTGCGGGGTCTTCTCCCACTTGTGCGGGCTGGTGAGCATCTGCCAGGCGGCGCGCCAGGCGGCCACCGCGTGCAGCACCCAGTACGCGGGGTTGAGCAGGGCGAAGATGGCGATGCGCCAGCCGTGCCGGCGCCAGGTGGCGATGCCGGACACCAGGATCATCAGCAGGTTGCCGAACAGCATGGACACCACTCCTCCCCACAGCAGCCACTGCGGCAGCACCAGGCCCACAAAGTTGTAGCCCACGTACGTGACGATGGTGAACCCGAGGACCAGCGGGTAGGCCAGGAAAGCCAGGGGTGTGCCCAGGATCAGGCCCAGGAAGCCGACGGCGCCGGGCACCCCGGTGCGCCGGACGTAGCGGATGGAGTTACGGGTGTTGACGGCGGCAGTGATCATGTAGCCCTTGATCCAACGGGTGCGTTGTTTGATCCAGGCCGGAACCTGGGAGCAGGCTTCCTCCCAGGTGGTGGAGTTGATGACGCCCACCCGGTAGCCTTCCACGGCGGCGCGGAGCCCCAGGTCGGCGTCCTCGGTGACGTTCCACGGGTCCCAGGCCCCTACGAGCTTCAGCAGCCGGGTGTCGAAGTGGTTGGATGTCCCGCCCAGCGGCAGCGGAATCCCGGACCGGTCAAGGCCGGGCAGCATGGAATCAAACCAGTGGGTGTACTCGATGGTGAACAGCCGGGTGAGGACGTTCTGGTCCGCGTTGAAGTAGTTCAGTGCGGCCTGCACGCAGATCAGCGGCTTCTTGGAGGTTTCCAGGTAGCGCCGTTCGAAGGCGTCCTGGCGGAAGGCGGCAATCGCGGCCCGCAACTGCCCCGGGTCGGGGCGGTCCTCGGCGTCGTAAATCACCACGTACTCGCCCCGCGCGAAGGTGAGCCCGTAGTTGCAGGCCCGCGGCTTGGTCTGCGGGTCGCCGCGGGGCACCACCAGGATCCGGACGTATTCGGGCGGCCGGGACCGTTTCGCGGCCTCGATGGTCTCGGTGTCGTCCTCCTCCAGCAGCACCAGGACGTCCAGTTTGGAGCGCGGGTAGTCCAGCTGCCCCAGGTTGGTGAGGAGCTTGTCGATGATGTTGGCCTCGCGGAACACCGGGATCAGGATGGTGTAGACGGGCAGGTCGCCGTCGGCTATCCGCTCGGCTTCCGCCGGGGGCAGCCCCCGCTGCAGGAGTTCGCGGGCCTGGGCCTTGGCGGCCGCGCGGTCGTGCAGGTAGTCGAACGGCTGGCGGAGGCTGGCCACGCTTTTGAAGCCGATGCTCACCAGGAACACCACGTTGACGGCCGTGAGCAGCACAATGGCCGTCAGCTGCGGCGCCAGCACCAGCCCGGTCAGGAAAACTGACAGCAGCACCGCCGGGAGCCAGCGCTGCCAGCGGTTCAGGGCGGTCCGGGCGGAGTCGTTGGGCTGTTCCTCAGCCAGCCGCTCCGCGGATTCGTAGAGCAGGTGGTTGCGGAAGGCCCGCTGGATGGAGTGGTTGATGTCCCAGTCCGTGGTGGTCCGGAACTCCACGTTCTCCGCGCCGGTGATGCGCAGGGCAGCCTGCCGGATGTCCTCGGTGGGTTTGACGGCGGTGGCCACGGTCAGGACGCCGTCCGCCAGGTGCCACGGCAGCCAGCCGGGTTCGGAGACCTCATCGAAGTGCAGCTGTTCCAGCAGGGCGTCGTCAGACGGGTGCGCCACCAGGTCCACCAGCGGTGCGTCCCACTGCTCGGCCAGGACCTGGTACACGTGCCGCCGGTTCAGGCCCGTTTCCAGGATGATGTGCCGGCCCAGGAGGCCGCCTTCCGTGCGGGCGCGGTGGAGCGCGCGGTCCAGCTGGGCCGCGGTGATCAGCCCCGCCTCGAGCAGGGTCTGGCCCAGTGCCAGGGACTGGGGGCCCATGCCGGATAGGTCAGTGGGCCGGTCAACTGAAGGTGCTGCGTGGCGGGGCATCAGTCCGTGGACCTTTCGTAGATCCGGTGGGTGGGGCTGGAAAACACCACGGAGTACCGGGAATTGAAGGTGGGGTCGGCGCTGATGGCCTGGTAGGCCAGGTCCGTGAAGCCGGAATCCTGCGGCCCCGCGCCGGCTTCCACATTGACGAACACCCATTCCGCGTAGCGGGCAGGGTCCGCCAGGGCCGGGGCAAAGTGGTCCCCGGAGGCCCGGTTGTAGATGTTGTGCAGCGGGATGCCCATGGTGGGCAGCACGGCGTTGCCGCGGGCGCTCTCATCCATCAGGATCCCGCCACCGGTGTAATGCGCCTTCAGCCAGCGGGCGGCGGCGAACGAGTGGGTGTTGGACACGTGGGACATGTTTCCTTCCGCCAGGATGGCCAGCCGGCCGGTGGGGTCCTGCAGCCACCACGCGTTTTGCAGGGCGAGGGCCAGGAGGAGCGCGCCGGCAAGCCAGGGACGCGTCCGACGGCGCCGGGTCACCTGGTGCACAAAGGCCGCCACCAGGACCGCCACCAGTGGAAGCGCGGTGAGGGCGAAGCGGTTGTTCCACCAGGTGCTGGGGAGGGAGTGGTCGTTGTTGATGGCGGTTTGCCCCAGGAACAGGCTCACCAGGGCGAACGCGTAGGCACTTCCGGTCACGGCGATGAGCAGGGTGCTGGTGGCCAGGCCCCGGCGGAACACCACCACCACGGCGCCGCAGGCAGCTGCGGCGAGGACCGCGATCCCCATCGTTTCCAGCAGGGACCAGTGGAAGGTCCACAGGGTCAGGCCCAGGTTGCCCTTGGTGGGCAGCAGGCCGCCGTCGGTGATGTTTTTCTGCTGGGCGTAGGCGGAGTACTGGCCGAACATAAACTCCAGCGGGCTGCCGTAGATGGCCCAGTTGTAGGAGAGCCACCAGAGCACGGCAGCGGCAGGCACCATGGCGTAGCCGGCGGCCATGGTGATGGCTTCCCGCCATTGCCCGGAGCGGCGCATTTCCGCCACCAGGACAAAAATGGTGCCGGTGAGGACCAGGGCCCAGCCTTCGTAGCGGGACAGGACCGCGGCGCCGGAGGGGATGCCGGCGAAAACAGCCAGTTCGCCGGCGCTCATCCGGCGCCGGCTGGTGGCCCAGTGCGCCAGCCCGGCCATGCCGGCCACCAGGCACATCAGCAGCACGGGCTCGGTCAGGGCGGTGGTGTAGGTGTATAGGATGGCCGGGTTGGCCAGGAGCACCAGGACCGCAGCAAGGCGGCCGGACCGGCCGTAGCCCAGGCGGGCCGCGATCCGGTAGAGGCCTGAGGCGGTGGCGGCAAGAGCCAGGATGCCCAGCAGGCCGGCACCCCAGCCGCTGCTGAACATCCACAGGTTCACCACAAAGGGCATCAGCAGCAGGTGCGGCACGGGCAGCCAGACGGTGCCAAGCTGCTCGAAGCCCGGGGATTTGCTGTCGAAGACGCGGCGGGCGATGGTGAGGTGGCTTTGCGCGTCCGAGTAGTCCAGGTTGCTGCCGTTGCCGGTGGTGTACAGGCAGGCCAGGAAGCCAATGGCCGCGGCGGTCACGGCGATGACGGCGGTGCCGGGGACGTGGCGGCCGCGGACCGGTTCGCCGAGTGCGGCCCACCACCTGAGGTGGCGCGCTGCCCGCTCCCCCGCGATGGCAGGTTCCGCCTGGCGGTCAGCCGCCAGAAGGTCAGCTGCCATGGGTGGGCTCTGCCGCCTCGACGGCCTGGGCCGCCTTGGCATCGGCGAACGCGGCTGCCTGCCGGCGGTGCCGGCGGCGGAGCAGGATGCGGCCCAGGAAAGTCAGCGCCAGGATGCCCGCGGCGGCGGCAATCCACAGCGCCAGTGGCCGGTACCCGTCCGTCACTTCGGCTTGGGGCGTGACGGCGTTGGTCTCCAGCAGCACCGGGGCGCCGGTGGTCTGGGTGACCAGCAGGTTCCGGGAGAGGGCGCTCCAGCCGCCGTCCTGTTGCTGGACAAAGGATGCCAGGCCGGCCTGGAGGGTGCCGGTGGGTGTGCCGGACGGGGCGGCGCCGGGGGCCCAGCCGCCCAGGAGCAGCAGGTTGCGGCCGTTGTGCTCGAAGGCCTCCAGCACGCCGTAGGGGGCGCTGGTGCCGACGCCGAATTCGATGTCCCGGGCGGCCACGCTGCGGAATTCGGCGAGGCGGAGCGGGGCGGCGGCCTTCTCCGCGGTTGCGGCGGTGGCGCCCACCAGGAGCCCGGAGTTGCTGGAGTCGAGGAGCGCGGCGGGGTCGGTGAGGCTGATGTCCAGGAGCGTGGCGGAGTCGCGCTGCAGGGCTGCGGTGAGCGCCGCGGCGTTGACGGTGTTCTCCTGTGGTGAGGCGCCGCCGTCGAACGCTACGGGAAGGCTGCCGCCCAGCACCTGGGGGAAGCGGGCGAAGCCGGGCTTGACGGAGTGGCCCCGCTCGCCGGTGAGTTTGCTGCCGGTGGTGTCCACTGTCAGTTCCATGGGGAGCAGGCCGGCGGGGCCGGAGCAGTCGCCGCCGGCGGGCAGCGCGGTGAGGCGCAGGCGCAGGCCGTTGCGGGCCTGGATCTGGCCGGCAGGCACGGCGGCGGTGATGTCGAAGGTGTCGCCGTCCAGGGTCTGGGAGCTGAGCAGGTAGTCGTTCCAGTACACGGACAGGCTGGCCTGGCCGCCGGTGGGGATGGCGGTGTGGGTGCCGCGGATCTGCGCGGTCCAGGCGGAGACGGGGCCGCCGAACTGGGACTGGCTGATCCCCAGGTAGGCTTCCTGCGTTCCGTAGCCGGCCAGCCGGATGCCCGTGGCGCCAAGATCGGCCAGGGTCTGTTCGGGTCCGGCGGCGGCGGGTGCGGCGGCGGTCATGCCGGTGACGGTGCCGGAGTCGGCCAGGGCTGCCTGGGGGCTGGCCAGCGCCTGGGCTGCGGTGCGGAGGTCCTCGCCGGAGCCGCTGATGGCCAGGGCGGGGCGGCCGGCTTCCGTGGTCAGGGTGGTTCCGGCGGCACCGGTTCCGGCGGTGATGGTGATGATGCGGGATCCGCTGGGCGCGTCGGCGGCGGCGGCTGCGAGGTCTGCGGCGGGGAGCACGGTGACGGCGGCGTTGGGGTAGCGGTGGGTCATGGCGGCGGAGGCGGAAAGGATCGCCGCGGAGACGTCCGACGCCGGATCGGCCGGCACCGGGATGAACACGGCGGGAACGGACGGGGCCAGGAAGCCGGCCACCGTGGTGGGGGCCGTTTCGGTCCCTGCGGTGGCGAGGGCCACGTTGCTGAGGGTGGCGCCGGAGCCGGCGGCGGTGCAGACGTCACGGACGGCGGGCAGGTATTCCAGGCCCAGGACCACCTCATTCCCGGAGACGTCTGCCGGGGTGAGCGGTGCGTCCAGGGCCAGGGCTGCCGCGGCGGGGGCTTCGAGCAGGACCCGGCCCCGGGCGGTGACGCGGATGGTCCCGGCGGTCTGGGTGGGAGCTTCGATGCTGCCGGTGACGCGGGTGGGCTGCAGGCCGGCGGGAACCGGGATGGTGAGCAGCTGCGCGGCCTGGCCGGGAAAGGCGGAGACGGAGACGGAGCCGAGATTTCCGGCGGCCCGGGTGGCGGCCGGCTGCGCGGCGCTGCCACCGGTGGCCGGGGCAGGCGCGGGCTGCGCCGCGCTGGCTGCTGTGGAGGAGAAGACGGTGCCGGCAACAAGGAGCGCGGCGCAGGAAAGTGTCAGGCCTCCGGCCCGGATATGTGAGAGCATCCGTCCAGCCTGCCGGGGCAACTTCAAGGTAGTGCTGCAGCTGCACTCAAGGTTGCGTCAAGATCCGCTCAACATCCCGGGGCTGGCCGGTTGACGCGCTATCTTGTGCGTCGTCGCGGTCCGCTGGCGCTGATGCGGTCCGGGCCGTCAGTGGCGGGACTTGGCCCGGATTACGCCGACGGCCACTAGGGCCATCACTCCGAGGGAACCCAGCATGCCGCCCAGTGCCATTGCGTATTCGGTGATGTCCATTGCCCCGCTCCGTCCGATTGGTGATGACGTCAAGCTATGGGGCGAAGCTCAGGGCAAGGTACGGGTAAGGGAGGAGATTAACTCAAGAATGGCGCAGGTTCCCCAAAACTCAGGTCACATCGATTGGGGAACCTGCCATCGGAGGTTGGCCTGCTTATCGGTATCCGTCCACAATCGCCGCTGCGATTTCCTTGTACGCGCGCTTCGTTTCCGGCTTCAGAACGTCCAAAGTGACCAGGTCGCCGTCAGCCACTCCGCGGTCGTGCGGGACGGCAATAAGTTCCCGGCAGATTCCGGCCAGGTGCTCCTCGATGGCGTCCTTGTCCACGCGAGACGACACTTCGTCCTTATCGGTGATTACCACAATGGCGTTCCTTGCAAGTTCCGCGTAGCCGTGGCTGGCCAACCAGTGGAGGGTGCTCCGGGCGCGCTTGGCGCCGCTGACCGCGTACCCTGCAGCGATCACCAGGTTGTCGGCGGACTGCAGGATGCCGCTCATCGCGTTGTGGGTTACGCCCGTCCCGCAGTCGGTCAGGGCAACCGAGTAGTAGTTGGAGATGAGCTTCCTGATGCGCAGGTACTCCGCCGCGGTCAGGGAGTCCGAAACCTCCGGATCCTGTTCGCCGGCGATCAGGTGCAGCCTGCCGGCGTGATGCATGTACCGGGCCAGCGATGTCAGGGAATCCACTGAATCGATGTTCTCCAGCAGATCAGAGATGGTCCGTGGGCTGGACTGCTGGTAGAGGCCCTCACCCAGGGCTCGCTCCACCAAGTCGCCGGAATCGGGATTGGCGTCGATGGCACAAGGCGCGTCGCCCCGGTATTCCGCCAGTGTCAGCCCGACCCCAACTGTGGTGGACGTTTTGCCGATGCCGCCCTTGAGGCTGAGGACAGCCGTGTTGTAGCTGCCCTGCAGCTGGCGGGAGATCCGCTTGGCCAGCTCATCTTCCTGGCGCTGTTTTGATCCGGGACCCAGGTTCCAGGATCCACCCGTCATCGCATAGATTGCGCCCCGTACTCCACCCACGGGCCGGGGCTTCTGCTCTTTGACGAAGAGGCCCGGCGAGCTGATGAAGTCTGGCATCGGGCTGCCGGCAATGGTCTCCGCCACGGTCGGCCGGGCACGGCGGAACGAGGGGGTTTCGGGTCGAGCCGCGTTGGCCTCGTCGGCTTCACCGGGAGTTGCAGTGGTGATGGTCGGTTCAACAAACCCAGCAGATGCTGGTCGGCGGGTTGGCGCCGGCACAGTGGTAGACGGTTTGGCCGCGTCGGCTGCTGCTGCCGCTTCCGCCCACGAGGTCCGCCTGCTTTGCGGCTTGGAGTTGGCTTGGCTTGCGGGGTCCGGTGTGGCGGCTGGCATGGTTCCTGTCCGGGCATCCGTCGGCCTACTGTCGCCGCGACGGAGGTCTCGGCGACGGCGCGGCGACGGCTGCCCTGCATGTTCTACATGGGCGCGTGCGTTCTGATCCGCCGGATCGGGCATGTCGGGTCCCCCAAAACGTTGGCAAGAATTACTGCAGCACTTGGTTCAGTGAGTAAGTCTAAGCGGTTTGGGGCGGCAGCAACTTTAGAGCCGGTAAAGCGCTGCCGCTACGACTGCTGCAGTAAGGACAAGCAGGACGGCCAAGGTCGTGTACGACACCCAGCGTGGGCGGCGTTTATGCGGATTAATGTCAACGTACGGCATGACTAACGGCGGTTACCTCTGTAGTCGAGTGGACTGGAGACGCGGACGGCACGGCGCTTGATCCGCAGCATCTGATGAAGGATAACGAACGGCACCAGTAGTGTCCCGAGCAGAGCGAACAGAGCCAAGGCATAGTCGGATAAAGCCACGTGAACCTCCACTACTAAGGGTGCTTTCTCTGTTGCGACTTAACCATGCACCCTGAGGATTGACAAATCGTGTCAAGGAACGGCTATGCCAAGTCGCGGGCACGCGCACCAGAGGATTCACCCCAGCCTTCAGGACTCGCGGCGGATGTCCTGCAGCCGCTTGATGAACCAGCGGGACTGTTCCGGTCCGTAGGGCAGCACGGGGATGGCCTTGGTGGCGTCGGACGGAGTATCCCTGATGGACTGGGTTGCCTGGCGCACGGCCGTGGTCATGGTGTTGGCCATGGTCTTCACGAACTGGTCGCTGCAGGGCTGGCCGTGCCCAGGGATCAAGAATTCGTAGCGCAGCCGCAACGCAAAGATGTGGCGGAGGGAATCGGCCCATTCCTCCGGAAAGGCGTCCTCGAAGGACGGGTGCGCGCCCTGCTCCACGAGGTCGCCGACGTAGAGGGTGGTGGTCGTGCCTACCAGGAGGTCGCCGTCGGTGTGGCCACGGCCCAGGTAGAAGAGGGTGGCCGTGGTCCCGCCGAGGTCCACCAGCACCGGCTGGTCGCGGACAATGGCGTTGGGCACTACAAGTTCCACGTTGGCGCCCTCGCCGGTGGACATTTCCGGTTCCAGGGTGCCCACGAAACGGCGCTGCAGGTCCCCGCGTTCGTCGATCTCCTTGGCGCAGTTCTCATGCGCCCAAAATTCGGTAACGCCCTCTGCCGCGAACACCGCGTTGCCGAAAAAATGGTCGTAATGGGCGTGGGTGTTGACGACAACGAGCGGCAGCTGGGTCTTCTCCCGGACCGCGTCCAGGATCTCCCGCCCCTGCCGCGGCCCGCAACCGGTGTCGATCACCATGGCCCGCTCGGATCCCACAATCAGTCCGGTGTTTAGCAGGGATCCTTCGGTGACCAGCACATAGTTGTCCGCGCCGACTTCGAGCCATTCCGACATTGTTTCTCCGTACCTCCGGCAAATCAGTTTGCGTTCGTCTGGCGTCGATTCTAACCATGGAGCCTTGGAGTTTCCGGGAGGCGGAGCGGGTACGACGGCGGGGACGCGGCCGCCGCTGGCCCCGCGGACCGCAGCCAGCGGACATGCCGACGTCCTGCGCAGGATGTGGTGCATGGGGAATCACGAAGCCACGGCCGGTGGGGCTTCATCGTCGGTTGGTCCGCTGACTGGAGAGCTATGTGTTGGAGTTGAGGGACGACTAGCCGATGGAGTATCGCTCCTTCAGCAGCAAGCCTTGGGACCGCAAGATGTCTGTGAGGCACGGCGACCAGACTTGGGTTTAGGACTGGTTCTTAAGGCTGATTACAACACGTGACCTAAAGGCACGCACTGATGTTCGCAGGTATTTCATCCACGGAGGCATGAACGCAGGCGCGCGACCAGCGAAACCGACAGCCCACGGCGGAGTGGCCGGCAGAGTCAGCGACCAGCACAGCGCTGATACCGATGGCTTCGAGTTCGCGGCGGAGCAGCACGACGTCCGCGACGGAACGGCACGGAACCACGACGATTCGTGTGCGCGCTCACGCCAGCTGCGCCAGCCACCACGAAACCTGAAGTACAACATCCACCCCTCCCGGAGGGCGAGCACCGTAGGAGTCCTTCGGCCGCAACCGGCTCGCAGTCGCGTCCCGCATTGTTTCCCCTGATGAAACGCATGCCTGCGTAGTATCTGGCTATGGGTACAAAACAGCACAAGACATTTTGCGCCGCGTGCGGCACGACCACCAACCACGTGACCATGTACCGGACGGCCGACGACAGCAGCTCGCTGGTGGCTACTGTCCAGTGCTTCGAACACTCGGATAAGCCCGCCTTGAGCTGACGGAGCCTTGCCTTGAGGTGGACAAGCTTTCCTCACTGTGCCAGCAGCACATCGGCATTCAGTGGAAGCGAAAGGCGATTCCCGCTCAACTCCGTCGTCAATCCGCCCGGTGCCACGGTAGAACGTCCAATCCCAATTGGGGATCAGTGACTGAGCAAGAACAATGCTTAGAAAATGCCATGGGTACAACGGGAAGATGCATATGCTAGGGCGAACCGCGCCCCGCTTCGGGCGAGAGGGTATCGACGCAACTACATCTCCTCTTGAAGCCAAGAAACCGAAGATAAACACCGGACGGCGGTCAGTACTACTTGGGTTTCTTTGCGAAGCACACTACGAAACATGGGTAGGCCCGAGTAGTCCACTGAATATGAGCGATGAAAAGCACGTAGTACATACTGGGGATCGCATCTATTTCGCTGATTAGTCTTTGGCCATGTTGGCAACCAGAACAGATGATCACCGCGGCAGCTCCCTGCGGGTTACAACGTTTGCGAAGCATCCAATCCTCGGCATGAACGCCGGATTATCTATGCGGACTCTTGCAGGTCCTACCATGAATGCGATAAAAACAACGTTCGGTTGCACGTCCAATCCGAGGCGACAGTCGTGACAGAAAACCGTGATATTCCAGTGGCCTTAGTCAATGGCGTAGCCCGCCGGCGCATCCTTCGATTCGGGACTCTAGCGACGGCTGCTAGTGGGGCATCGGCCATAACGGCTTTAGCTGCCAAGCCAGCCAATGCCACCGTGCAAACACCATCAGTCGTGCCGACCGATACCTACGCAACAACGGAGCAGCTTGCGGACGCTGTAGGAAGACCGTCTGGAGTTTCTTTGACGACAGACACAACGCTCACACCCGTGGACGCGGGCAAGGTGCTCACGTTCACCGATGCGGCCGATCACACCATAACGGTCCCCCTGGCGTCCGGAGCAGGAATACAGGCTGGAAGTGAAGTTGATGTTGTCTCCGCGGGAACGGGACGGGTTAGGCTGAAGCCTCCCACCGAGAACTTATGGCCGTATCCCGACTCCGAAGTCGGTGCACTGGGCATCTGGTACGGCCGGGCTGGTGCAACATCGAGCGTGGCTGGCGCGGGACCCGACGGCTACAGTGTTACTCGATCCAAGGCCACCAGCGCCAGTCCAAGCGGCGCCTTTGGCATGTACAGCCAAGTAGTGAAACTCAAGGATGTAGGGCTTCGCCCTGGTGATCAGATTTCCGGTCGTATGTGGATGTCTCACAGTTCGGCCACGACGAACGCTCGTTTCGAGATCGCCTTCACTACCGGCGCAAGCGTCATTGCTAAAGCACCGCAACCGGCTCGTTCGGGAAACGGCGTTAGAAATGTTGTTGGTCTTTCCGTCCCAGTGGGATGCGACGGACTTCAACTATTCGTGTACTCGTCCGCGTCGGCGGCAGGTCAGACACTTGATATAACCCAGGTGATGATTGCAAAATCTGCGGGACCCCTAAGCCCCTACTTTGACGGCGACCATCCCGGCGGATTCTGGCTAGGCACGCCACACGCCTCAAGCAGCTCTAATGGCATTCTTGTCGGGGACCGAACAGTACCCAAGCGCGGACGCGTACGCGTCCGGCATATTGGTGGGAATGTTTGGACTATTGCCACCATGGGCGTTCCCGACACCGTCCTCACAGAAGATACCGTTCTTAGTATCGACCGCGATAACGGTCAAGGTGGGCTCATGGGACCGGCAAGACCCATAGGTTCTACGGTTGCAGCACTCGTTCCAAATACCTGTTACGCAGCAAGGATTTGTCCTTCCAGGCCAATGATCATAAAAAGCATGGGCTTCAGGGTAATGTCACCTTCCAGTTCTGATGACCCAATTGAGGTAGGGATCATAGATTCAGCAGGTACCCGGCTAGTGAGCTCCGGTGCCATACGTGGGAAACTAAATTCCGGGGGCACCAAAAACGTTTCCATTCCGGACACCATGCTCCAATCGGGCGCCGCCTATTATCCATTCCTGTCTGCTCAATCCGCGGCTTCTTTGCTACACGCAATCGTGCTGGGGGACGCGTTTGGAACGGCAATGCCGCTGGCTGAGGCGATGGTGAAGTCTTCGTCATTCCCGGTTGGACCTACGATGACCGGCATGTCTGTGGCACACAGCGCTCCGCTCATCTGGGTCCGGGAATCATGACCGGTATCCGACGGATCTCACGACGTTCCATCAGTTCGCCGCTCCTTCCCTGGACACCTCCAAAGCTGGAGAGTCCGAGGATTATCGAAGTGACATCTGACCCATCGACAAGGTATGTGGAACTTGCCGACGGAGAAGACCTATTGTTACGTGCAACCCACCCAGTCCGCTTTGCGGCCGAGGCTCCTTTCGGACGTTACGCCGACGCAATGGTCACCATTGTGGGAGGCAGGAATGTGGTGATGATCGGCGCTCACTTCATAGGGGAACGCAGCCCAATGGCGAGCGTTGCCGCGGAAGTTGGCAGGGAAGATACCGTCATAAAAGTAACTACTACTGCAGGGTTTCCGCCCTCGGGCCAGCTACGCTGCGATGGAGAACTGATGACGTACACGAGTCGGACTTCCAACTCATTTATCGTCTCTGCCCGACGAGCAGGGTATTTCTTGGATTCCAAAATATCGTCCGACTCCCTGCATCGAGTGGGATCACCGATTTATCTCGGCGAATACTCAAGAAGTGCGTTGTCTCTAAGATCGCAGACAGGAGCTGTACACATCGAGGGGTTCCAAGCGGACGGTTTTCTAAATGATGGAATTCGCATCAGGGGTTCAGCCAGCACCACGGTGACGCTGCAGAACTTTCGAATTGGCCCCGTGACCAACCATGACCCAGTCGGTTGGACGGACGGGCATCCCGATTGTATTCAGACTTGGGGCAACGGCGTTGGCCACCTCCGCCTGTCTCATGGAACCCTTATAGCCGGGAGAGCCGGAAAGGGAATCGAGAATGCAGCGGATACTACCAGCGGCAAACCCGTTGGAAGAATCACGATGCTCAATACAGAAATCGTCGACGCCGGCACCACTTTCTTGCTGTCGAACCGCTCGCCAGCAACGCAGTGGGAAGTTTGCAACTCTTGGCTCGTCACCGACCTCCCGAAGAAAACCGCCGTCCGAGGTTCAGATACGGCAGACGACGATGCGTTCAGGGAAATGATCGGCATTGAAAGCGCCGCAAACGATCAAGCGTTCGTCATGGGTCAGACAAGTGATGCACCGTATATAAGTCCAGGCTATCTGCAACCGTGATGCTCCACTTCACCCTGAGGGAAACTGTTTGACCTCCGCCCGATTTACCGTCAGGACTGGGTCAGCCCAGAGACCCTGACCGGATTGAACACGGCCGGGCGATCACACGAAGTCACAGATCGCATAGGGCTATCTCCGGACTCTCTAGGGTGTCCGCGACGAACCTCAAGAACCCACCGGCAGTCCCGCCGTCACATACCCGGTGATCGAAGGTCAGTGTCAACTCCGTGACCTTCCGTACGGCCAATTCACCGTTGAATACCCACGGCTTGTCGATGATCCGGCCGATGCCAAGTATCGCCACTTCGGGGTGGTTAATGATCGCGGCAGAGCCGTCGACGCCGAACACGCCGTAGTTGTTCACGGTAAACGTACCGCTCCCAAGCTCGTTGGGACTCGCCTTGCCCTCTCGGACAACGTCCGTGAGCCGCCGAATCTCCACGTCCAATTCGCGTGCGCTGAGTTTCTCTGCTGCACGAATCGAGGGGACCACGAGTCCGCGGTCGGTCTGCGCGGCGAATCCGAGGTTGATCCCCTCGAACGCCACGATCTCTTGAGATCCGTCGCCCGCAGTCTCAATCCGCGTGTTCAGTTCGGGATACTTCTTCAGGCCCGCCGTGACAAAGCGGGCGATGAAAGCCAACAAGCCAGGTGCATGACTTCCGCTCCCCTTGAGCCCGTCGCGAAGCTCCACGAGGGCGGTTGCATCAACGTCCACCCATACCGTGGCTTCGGGTATCTCAGACCGGCTGCGGGTCATATTCGCGGAGACAGCCTTGCGGACTCCCCTGACCGGTGTCCGGGATGTGATGCCGAGACCCGTTCTCGTGTCCACATTGCTTTGGACCTCGACAGATCCCAACTCCGTGCCGTCGGTTCTGGGCTCAGTCGAGACCGACTTCGGGATCCTGATTGCTGCTTCGACATCCTTACGCATGATCAGCCCGCTGTCTCCCGACCCATGGATCTCGCCAAGGTCCACACCGTGTTCCCGGGCCATCCGCCTAACGAGCGGAGAAATAACCGCGCCGAGTTTTCCTGGTACCCGCGAGCGCAGAAGAGATAGGTCAACATCCGCAGCTTTGATACTGTCCGTCGCCGAGGCCGTCGGGAAGGATTTATGTGGGGCGACAGCGGCAGGCCTCCAAACTCGGGTCCGCCGGGCGACGCCCTGTCCGCCCGGAGTGCCGTATCCGATAAGCACGTTTCCCGACCCCGCCATTTCTTCTTCGCGGTAGGTATTGGCTTCCGCTTCTGCTGGCTTTAAGGACGCAGCGCCGCCGGGCGAAACCGATATGAGCGGCTTGCCGACATCCAGCGTCTGACCGGGTTCCCCGTGGAGTACGGCTACGGTACCGGCATAAGGCGACGGCACCTCTACAACGGATTTTGCGGTTTCCACTTCGGCGATGGGCTGGTCCACCCGGATCTCATCTCCAACGGACACGAGCCAGTTAACTAGTTCCGCTTCGGTGAGGCCCTCGCCCAGGTCCGGAAGGAGAAATACATTCATCTCAGTCATGATCAGTTCTCCCACTGGAGGTTGTCTACGGCGTCGAGGATGCGGTCTACGCTGGGAAGGTAGTAGTGCTCAAGCTTCGGAGCCGGGTACGGGACGTCGAATCCCGTAACCCGCCGGATTGGGGCGGCAAGGTAATGAAAGCATCGCTCCTGGACCCGGGCCACAATCTCAGAGGAAACAGACGCGAATCCATGCGCTTCGGCGATCACAACGGCCCGGCCAGTCTTGCGGACTGACGCACAGACGGTTTCGTCGTCGAAGGGAACAATCGTGCGGACGTCAATCACTTCCAGAGACCGTCCTTCCTCGGCTGCCGCAGCGGCGGCCGCTAAAGCGGTCGGAACCGACGGCCCGTAGGCGATGAGCGTGGCATCTGTGCCCGCCCGCGCGACGGCAGCTCGCCCCTCCGAGGACGCACCAGACTCTGCATCTTTGGAATACTGGTCTCGGACTCCGTCCAGATCGACCATGTCCTTGGACCAGTAGAGCTTCTTTGGCTCCATGAACATGACGGGGTCGTCTGAGTCAATGGCTTCGCGGAGCATGCGGTAGGCGTCCTCAACGGTTGCGGGAGTGAAGACTTTTAGGCCCGCGGTGTGAGCGTAGTAGGACTCGGACGAGTCGCAGTGGTGCTCCACTCCCCCTATGCCCCCTGCATAGGGGACGCGGATGACCATTGGCAATTTGAGGGCACCCCTGGTGCGGTTGTGCATCTTGGCCACATGGCTGACGATCTGTTCGAACGCCGGGTAGGCAAACGCGTCGAACTGCATTTCGATCACGGGGCGCAATCCATTGATCGCCATGCCCACCGCCATGCCCACAATCCCCGACTCTGCCAGCGGCGTATCGAAGCAACGTTGCTCACCGAACTCCCTGGTGAGGCCATCGGTGATACGGAAGACCCCGCCGAGCGTGCCCACGTCCTCGCCGAAGACCAGGACGGACGGATCAGCGCGCATGGCGTCCGCCATGGCGGAGTTCAACGCTTTAGCCATAGTGATGGATTGCCGACCGAATACATCCGCTGGCGCAGCGGCAGAGCCGGCAGCCCTTGCGGTGCCTCCGCTGACGTTGCCGTTGGCCTCGGACGAGGTGGTTGCCGTCGGGCTCATTTCGCTGCCTGCTCGGCTGATGTTTCCCTGGCAAGTTCGTCAGCAAGCATGGCCGCCTGTTCCTTCAGCTGTGCTGTGGGGACAGCGAACACGTGACGGAAGAGGTCCTGCGCGTCCACGGGGACGTCCTCGCCCAGGCCCCTACGAAGTTGGGTGGCAATCTCCTCAGCGTGGGCAGCGATCCGGGACGCGCCATCATCGTCCAGCAGCTCGCGATCGGTGAGGTAAATCCGCATCCGACTGATCGGATCCTTGGCCAACCACTCGGCTACCTCGCTGTCCTCGCGGTAGCGGGTGGCGTCGTCGGCGTTGGTGTGGGCCTGCATCCGGTAGGTCTGTGCCTCCACAAGGAGTGGGCCGGAGCCTTCCCGGGCAAGTTTGACCGCACGGTCCAGTACAGCGAGGAGGGCGACGACGTCGTTGCCGTCCACGCGTTCACCCGCCATGCCATAGCCCACAGCCTTGTGCGCCAGCGACGGCGCCACGGACTGATGCGCGAGCGGCACCGAGATGGCGTATTTATTGTTCTGGACGAAGAACACCACTGGCAGGTGGAAGACGGCTGCGAAGTTAAGGGCTTCATGGAAGTCTCCCTCACTAGTGGCACCGTCGCCGCACATTGCCAGAACCACGGTGTCCTCGCCACGGAGCTTGGCCGCGTGGGCAACTCCGACTGCATGCAACAACTGCGTTGTAAGGGGTGTGCATTGGATGCCCACCTTGTGTTTGGCGGGGTCGTAGCCGCCGTGCCAGTCTCCGCGGAAGATGGTCATGGTCTGCACGGGATCAACGCCCCGGGCCATAACCGCGACGGAGTCGCGGTAGGTGGGAAACATCCAGTCGCCGTCGGCAAGGCATAGTGCGGCTGCCACTTGGCAGGCTTCCTGACCATGGCTCGACGGGTACACTGCCATTCGTCCTTGGCGGACAAGCGCCGAGTTCTGGTCATTCACACGCCGCCCGATCACGAGCTGCTCGTAGGCTGCCATCAGTTCCGCGTCGCCCGGTACGGGGTACTCGTGGCCTGGTTCTGTGCCCTGTTCGGTATCTGCTTTGAGCTGGCCCTCCGGGTCCACCATCTGGATCTGGTGCCGAGCGGGGAGCATGTAATCCTCCACCGTAATGCCGAACTTACGTACAGCTTCGGAGGCAGCGTCCCCAGTTGGCTGCTCAAGCGTCGGATGCAGTGGAGGATGGTCTGCGGAGATCGTCATTGGTCCGTCCTTCTGTAGCCAGTAATCACCCCAAGTATCGACCTTTTGCGCGTTTCGTATCCAGCAAATGAAAAAATCATAGAGAACTACGTCGATATGACCTAGTCTTGTAGACGAATTGTAAGAACCACCGGACAACTACGCTTGAGAAATGGACGAAATGGCCGCAATGGATGCAGTGGCTGAGCCTACGGCTCTGGACGACATCGACCGCAGGATCATTTCGGAACTCACCAACGACGGCCGTATGTCCGTCACCCAAGTTGCAGAGAAGGTGCATATCTCCCGCGCTCATGCCTATACCCGAATCGGGAGGCTCACCGGCGAGGGAGTGCTCACCAAGTTCACAGCGTTGGTGGACCCAATCAAGGCAGGCCTAAAGTCATCGGCCTACGTCACGCTTAAAGTGAGCCAACATTCGTGGCGCGAGCTTCGTGAGCAACTACGCGCGATTCCGGAAGTGCACCACATCGCACTTGTGGGCGGCGATTTTGACGTAATTCTGTTGGTCCGAGCAATCGATAACGTAGACCTCCGCCGCGTGATTTTCGACCAACTTCAGTCGATGCCGGGCGTACTGGATACACAAACGTTCCTCATATTCGAGGACGTTGACACTCGCTAGGTCCACGTTGCCAATGCATTTTGATCCACGGGTATCCAACCACGTACTACTCGATGTAAGACACAAAAATGTCCACTTTACGATTGTCAGTAACGTGCGGCCAGACGGCAGTGGCCCGTCACAGCCTGACGGTATGATGTGGATGACCATAAGAATATTGCCGTTCTGGTGCATGCCGTCGGCAGACTCCAGGCATCTATACAGGGGGAACCGGCTTGGATCTTCACGACTATCTCCGCGTATTGCGGCGCCACTGGATCGTAGTTGTGGCCGCGACGTTGGCCGGATTGCTTGCTGGTGGTGCCGCGTCCGTATTAGTGCAGCCCACGTACAAGGCAGACACGCAACTTTTCGTGGCCATTCAAAATTCCGGATCAGTCCAAGAGATGCAGCAAGGCAATACGTTTAGCCAGGCCCGGGTGCAATCATATGTAAAAACTATCCGGACACCTGTGGTGCTTCAACCGGCCATAGATGCGCTTGGTCTAGACATTACTTCCGACGAACTCGCTAGAAAAGTCGAGGCCAGCACGGAACTCAACACGGTCCTCATAACTATCTCTGTCGCAGACACCTCACCTGTCCAGGCCGCGGCCATCGCAGAAGCCATCGCGAACAGCCTGGTTAAAGCGGTAGAAATGCTTGAGAGGCCAAAGACGGGCGGGATGTCTCCAGTTGGCCTCTCAATCATCGCGCCCGCCGCGGCCCCCGCGTCGCCGGCCGCGCCTAACACACGGCTGAATCTGCTGCTAGGACTTCTCTCTGGAGCTGTAGTTGGCATCGGGGTAGCGCTTCTTAGGACGAAATTGGACGACCGAGTTCGCGGCGAGACTGATCTTAGGGAAATCACCGACGCCCCCCTTCTTGGCGGAATCTCATTCGATCAGGACGCCGCCAAAAGGCCGCTCCTAACTCAGGCCCGGCACCAAAGCCCCCGAGCCGAGTCATTCCGCCAACTTAGAACAAACCTTCAGTTTGCTTTTGTTTCAGGGCGGGCCAAGTCAGTTCTCGTATCCTCATCGCTTCCTGGAGAAGGCAAGAGCACCACGGCTACAAACCTTGCCATTGCGCTAGCTCAAGCCGGGCAGTCTGTCTGCCTAGTTGACGCTGATCTACGACGACCAATGATCAACGAGTACTTAGGACTGGACAGAAACGCCGGTCTGACGACTGCACTAGTCGGGGATGCCGACCTGAATGATCTACTGCAGCTGTGGGGTGACGCAAACCTTTGCGTGCTCACCTCTGGCCAGATCCCTCCCAACCCGAGCGAACTACTTGGCTCCCAAGGCATGAGCGATCTTTTGCAGAGCCTTGAAGAGGCCTTTGACACGGTAATCATTGATGCTCCTCCGCTCCTTCCCGTGACAGATGCTGCGGTCCTATCACAGCACGTGGGCGGTGTGGTGTTGGTCGTCGGAACAGAAAAAGTACATCGCCGCGACTTGGAAAAGTCCTTGAACGCTCTCGAAATGGTCGGTGCCAATGTCCTAGGCGTCGTACTCAACCGGCTTCCTGTCAAGGGCCCCGATGCCTACGCCTACAGCTACTACACTCATCCCGACCGGCCTGAGTCGAAAGTTGAAAGCACACCGTCGCATCACTCTTCCTCTGACAGAGAACTGTCTAGGCGGCCGGCACGAACTCTCCCTCGAGTACCTGCGGACCACAACTAGTCAATTAATCCGTGTTCGTCCGTGGACGGTGAACGCCCAGGTATGTAGCGATCGCTGTTGAGACTCAAGGTCATCGCGCGGTAAATCCGGCGAGGCATCACCCAGGAAACTCATATCTTCGAGCACTTGGACTTCCACACCAACCCGATTGATCCTGCCGCCTGAATAGACCATCAGTTCATGGCAGCAAGCGCACCCGTCGGAATTATCAGAACCCAGGGGGGCATAAATGAAGGTCCTATTTCCGGATAGAATTATCAATCGCCACGTCGGCGGTAACACGACTTATGCTCGTGAGCTTCAAAGCGGACTCTCGATGCGCGGCATTGAGACCGGAGCTATACCTAGCGGACCTCACCCGATTGCAACCATGTTGATGGAAACTGCGTGGGGGCTAATTCCTCGGTCATCATCAGTGCTGCACTACTCCGCGGACACGGGCCCCCTGATTCGATCCAGGGTTCCGTCCGTGGTGACGGTGCACGGCGTGGCTAGCCGCTGGACGTCGGTTGCGAGAAACCCTCGCCAAGAAAGCCAATGGCGTTTTCGGGTCAAGAAGGCCATAGATTACACCCACGAAGTCATCACGGTCTCCGAATCTTCCGCCGATGACATTTCCGAGGTTTTCGCCGTCCCCCGAGACTCAATCAAGGTGATTCACCACGGGATCGACAGCGCGACTTTCAGCGCCTCCACTCAACTTTCAGGCACCACCTCTGCAAAAATACCCGAGAATTTTGCCCTCTACTTGGGAAATATAGAGCCGCGGAAAAATATTCTGGAGCTTGTGCGAGCTTTCCAGACCCCGGAAATGCTATCCCTTGGACTTCAATTAGTTATCGCCGGAAGGCCCGCGTGGAATTTTGACGAAGTCATGCAGGCTATAGATGCAGCAAGAAATGTCACATACGTCGGGTTCGTCAGCAATGAAGACCGAATCGCGCTAATGCAGAAGTGTTCCATATTCGTATTTCCCAGTCTTTATGAAGGGTTCGGCTTTCCGGTTCTCGAAGCGATGGCGGCTGGAGCGCCGGTCGCAACCTCGCGCAAGGGTTCACTTGCCGAAGTCGCGGGACCCGCGTGGGAAATTGAATCCCTGGACGCGGCCGGTATAGCCCACGGTATTGAGCAAGCCCTTTCCGACGAAGACTGGCAGAAATCGGTAAAGGCGGAAGGCCAAGCCTGGGCTTCTCAGTTCACTTGGTCCAAGAGCATCGACAGCCACTTGGAAACCTACGAACGATTGGCCAGTAAATGAGAGTCTTGGTCCTCCATGCTTACAGCGCTACAAACGCCGGAGACGGCCTGCTCGTTGAGGAGACCGTCGAGCTGCTCCGGGAGGCATTGCCCAGCCCGGACATAACAGTGGCAGCACTGCACCCAGGAACGTTCGACATTCCCGGAGTCCGAATCATCAACGCAGCGCCGAGCATACGCGGGTTCTCACAAGAATTTAGAGCAGCTATAGGGTCTATTTCGTCTTTCAGCCTTGTCGTAGGGGTTGGTGGCGGATACATTCGCGCGGGTCATCCTATGGAGACCGTAAAAATGCTGGCGACCCATGGCTACCAGCTGCTGAGGGCCAGCATGTCACGAGTGCCTTCAATTTACCTTCCGCAAAGCATCGGTCCACTTCGCTTTGGAAGTCTCCCGGTGTTGAGAAGCCTGCTGGGGAAAATCGGAAAAATATACCTCAGGGACGACCGGAGCGTCGGCGAGCTCGGTCTCGATAACACCATGAGAATCCACGACCTCGCGATAATGAGCGGCCATCGGCAGCCTCGTGATCACGTGGATGTAACTCCGACACCGGTTCTAAGTGTCCGCGCAGTCCGGGGGACGATTAGCGATCCCGTTCGACGACTAGCGGCCGCGCTGCCAGCATTCGATGGCTACGTCCAGAGCCGCGGTGCTGGGAATGATGATACAGCGGCGATGGCATCCCTCGAACCCCTGTCAACGCTCCCTCGGGCCCAACTAATGAGCGCGGACGGTCCAAGACGAGTTGTCGTTGCTGTGCGTTTACACGCCGCGCTCATGGCCATTAACGCGGGCCACTGGGTCGTTCACCTGGCATACGAGCGCAAAGGCTTCGGTGCATTTGACGATCTTGGCATTCCAGAATACGTGTTCAACGTCAACTCATTTGACGTTGAACACGTCCAGGCTCTGGTCTCCGACTTGTTGATCAACCCTGAGCGCCGTAGGCAATACGACCTTCGTCTAGCAGAGTCTCGAGACCAAGCACTCGCAGCGCGCGCCAAACTCATTAGCGATATCCGCGATACCGCACGGCTTCAGGAGACGACGCCTTGAGAACACCAGATGCGCCTGATGCTCCTGAGCATTTGAGATTGGCCGTCGTGATTCCGGCTTTCCGAGCGCAGGAGACAATCCGCACGGCAATATTCTCGGCGCGGGAAAGCGGTGCCGAAGAAATCATTGTGGTTGATGACGGATCGGACGACGGAACGGCAGATATGGCCGAGCGCGCGGGAGCTGTCTGCATTCGTCAGGCGAATTCTGGAGCCGCTCAGGCTAGGAGCGTCGGAGCCAGGGCGGCATCAGCCGAATACATCGTATTCCTCGATGCCGACGACGAACTTATACCGTCCGGGGTAAAGCGTTCCGTGGAGTTGATGGACGAAGATCCAACGCTCGCTGTTGCAGCCGGCACCGTGGTCGGGCTCACTACCACTGGCGAAGAGCGACCCTTCCCGGTCCGATTTAGTCCCGTGCACACAGAATCCCTATTGGTTGTGGGCCACGGCCCGTGGCCACCGTGTGCAGCAGTCGTCCGTCGAGCTGCATATGAGAGATCTCAAAATATCGAACCGCAGGCGCTGAAGCCCCGCTTCGCCGAGGACTACGAAATGCTCGTTCGTCTATCCATGGTAGGCGCCATATCGGTGCGCGATGACCCAACATGCCGCTACAGCTTGGCCGGCGGGAAATCTGTGGTGTCCGCCATTGACGCTATTGAATCCAAAGAAAATATCCGTCAACATTACGCGAGTCACCTTGGACTCGCCATAGAAATTATGACGCCCAGAGAGCGCGAAATGGCAGCACTCGTTCGCGTGGCCCGCTCTCATTGGTCGTCCGGACGACGTTTCTCCGCAGCCAGGACAGTTCTGGCTTGGATAGCTAAAAATCCTTTGACTGCCCTTACGAAGTTGAAGGGACGCCCGTGGAAGCGAAACTAGGAATGGACACCAGAGTGGATTTGACAGCAACTGAGTCCGAGGATCGCGGTAAGGCCGGACGACGGGCAGCTGCCGTTCACGTCTGGGCGACGGGCCAGGACGACAACATCGGGGATTCCCTCCTGCGAAGGGGCTACCTAAACGCTCTACGACAGATCGGCCCGCTCAGTGTCTGGACCGGCCCTGCATCACCCGGGTTTGTATCTGGGCTCGGGTTGACAGACGGAGATTCCCAACGCCATTCATTTACTTCGTGGTACTGGAGCGCTATGAGGAGCGCTCTCCACCGGAGGACATTTGTTGCGCTGAACGCCGGCGAGGTTCCCGTATCGAGGAGGGGCGCGGCGCGCCTTACTTCATTGGCCCTCCTTGTAGGCGTCTGCCGGTTTCGGGGCGGTGGCGGTCTCTGGGTTGGGGCCGGTGTCCCGAACACTCATCCGGCGCTAGTCCTTGCCTACAAGGCAGTTGCATTCTCCAGTGTCTACGTCCGGTGGCGAGACCACATCTCGGAGATTCATGTCGCGAAACGTGGGACGGCCCCTGACTGGGCATTTGCCCTGGGAACACCAGTAGCGGAATGGGCTCTGCCGTCAGTCCGGGACCGCCTCGCCATCGTCCTTCGCGGAGATCGACCGATGCCCTCAGCCGACTGGATCAAGTGGGTTCGAGGACTGGCCACGCAGCATAGCCTGCGCCCCACCATCGTTGTGCAAGTCAGCCGGGACAACGAGCGGGCCCTTGAGCTCGCTGAAGCCCTGTCGGCGGACATAGTCGCATGGAATCAGGAAGATCACTCCGTCCAGGAAGATGCGGCCCGTAATCTCTACTCCAAGACGGCAGTCGTTGTCGGCGATCGCCTGCATGGCCTGATCGTTGCCGCAACGGAGGGAGCGGTCCCACTCGGTTGGATCCCATCGTCGAAGGGCAAAATTCAGAGGCACTTTCGAGTCGTGAATCTCGACTGGGTCGGGAAATTTGAAGGCGCACCAGCAACGGATCTCCCCCCTATTGATCAAGCAAAACTTAGTCAGCTAAGGCTGGATCTGTCGTCGGCTGTTGAAGCTGCCCGTCACGAATTACAGGCAACGACTGCAGAACTTAAGCAGCAATCGGGCAAGAAATAAGTTGTCGGGTCCTCTAAAAAGAGTCAACCAACATGGGCACCGGAATAGGACGACTTCAATGACTACTGACGAGATCACTTCCGATGGCCAAAAGCTTGGTCGCCAGGCGGTAAGAGGAGCATCCGCGACCATTGTGGGTCAACTAGTTCGGCTTGCAGTCCTACTCGCATCGACAGTTGTTTTGGCTCGGATACTGTCACCCGAGGACTTCGGTCTCGTGGCAATTGTCATGAGCGTGGTCGCCTTGGGAGAACTCTTCCGCGACTTCGGTCTGTCGATGGCTTCCGCGCGCTCACTAACACTCTCCCACCGCCAAATGTCCAATCTCTTTTGGATCAACACGATGTTTGGTATTTTTCTTGCTGGAGCCGGGTATCTCCTTGCCAACCCCGTTGCCACCTTATTTTCCCAGCCAAAGCTTCATGAAATTGTTATTGCACTGTCTTTGACATTCATCTTCTCTGGCTTTTCAACTCAGTTTCGAGCGCACATTAATCAGAAATTGATGTTTAAGAAACTGGCATTTGTTGACACCACGCCGGTTGTTGCCGGCCTTATTGGCGCACTGGCCTATGCGGCAATTTTTGGCGCCGACTACTGGGTCCTAGTTATTCAGCAGATCATTACCAGCCTCGTTGCCGCGATCATGGCTTGTACGATGTCCGGATGGTGGCCTGGATGGCCCTCGAGACGCGCTTCCATCCGCGAAGTCGTAAGTTTCGGTCTCGGAGTCTTCGGATCACAGGCCGTTGCTTATGTAACCAAAAACGTTGACAATCTTTCACTGGGGTACGTCTGGGGACCTTCGGTGCTGGGTGTTTATGGCCGCGCGTACCAACTGCTCATGTTACCGCTCAGCCAACTGGCTGCGCCGCTGACGCGAGTTGCTGTCCCTATTCTGACCAGAATCGTAGATGACCGAGAGAGATTCCAACGATTTCTACTCCAGGGCCAGTTAGTCGGAGGTGTTGGCCTAGGCATCATTTATGGCGTTGCTTGCGGGTTCGCTTATCCGTTGGTCGATATTGTTTTTGGAAGTGCATGGATTGGAATGGCACCGATCTTGCAGGCACTGGCTGTCGGTGGTGTCTTTCGAGGATTAAATCAGATTACTTTTTGGATATTTTTAGCAAAAAGTAAGACTGGTGCGCAGTTTAGATTTTACCTTTTATCTCAGCCACTTATTATCATTATAATGTTGGCCGGCCTGCCCTGGGGCGCGCTTGGCGTCGCGATAGGGCACTCACTGGGGTACTTTATAAATTGGATTATTTCCATTTGGTGGTGCGGTAAAGCAACCAAAACAGAGGTAGCCCCGCTTGCCAAGAACGGAGTCGCATCCATTTTGCTGTGCGTCGTTCCAGTTATTACGATAGGTCTTGCTGCGTCGACACTATTGCAATCTTCTTGGCTCGCCATTGGCGTCGGAACTCTGGCAATTGCGGTTTACGGATTTGTAGCATATTTTCTAACTTCTTTTATCAAAGACGTAGTACGATCAGTTCGCGTAGTCTTACGAAGAATTCGCTAAATTGTTGACAGTAGGGACACAATGAGACTGATGCCGCGCCACTCATCAAACACTCTGCGAACACGTAGGCTGTCCGTCGCGACAAAAGCCATCACTTCGATGACGCCGGTCGTTCCATCTGCGAAGGCGACGCTGGGATCGTGGGCTTGGGTCTTGGTTGCAGGAATTGTGCCTGTTTATCGATTTGCTGCCGAATCGGGCATTTCATGGCTGCCCGAGATGATCATCGGTCTCATAGCTGCGTCATTACTTTTCGGACGCGCTCGTTCGCTACCAGGCGCAGCGGTATGGATATTCGCAGGAATAAGCATTGTGGTCGCTGGCGCTATATCCGGGACCTCAAGCAACATCACTGCCAGCCTCCGCACGGCTGGAGCGCTGGCGGTGTTATTGGGTATAACACCTTTCGTTCTGAGATACTACTTTGTTCATTCCAAGTCATTTGCTTCTCGGGCCGCAACCGCCTTCCTGCTCGTTCAGTCCATTTCAGCGATTGCAGCTTTGGCCCAGGTTGCCGGCATGTCAGTTCTGGGTGCTAGCGCAAACAGTGGACGAGCGAACGGTCTTGCAGGACATCCAAATGTGCAGGGCCTTATGTCAGTAATTGCGATTGTGCTGATTATTACGGTCTATCGCTCAGTTAGCCCAAGATTCCGTGCGCTACTTGTTGTCTGTGGGGGTATCAACCTTGCGGCCTTGATCGCGACAGGTAGCCTTAGCTCTTTGCTCTCAATGGCCGCTGCGCTAATCGTTCTAATCGCGGCCCGTCGGGCAGGACTTCGCACCATCTTCATAGGATCGGCTTGCATCGTGGCAGTCATCATGATTTCACTAACCATCGGCTTTGACCCATCGGCGCTATTCGCTCCAGTGAGTCACCGCATCGACGTTGTTACTGGAGAAACTGACGGAGTAGCGTCGCTCGGAATCCGTCAGCAGACATATGCTTTCGCGTGGACCTATATACAGCAGGACCCATTTATCGGCGTCGGAATGGACTCCATGAACCAGGGAACCTTCAACGGCATTACAGTCGTGCATAATTACATCCTGCACGCCTGGTACCAAGGCGGCCTTGCTATGGTCGTCGCCATAGCGGCAATCACGCTTCTTCTTCTCCGCCGGATTGTCAGCGCTATGTCTACCGGCGAGAGGTCCTCTGAGGCCGCAATCATCGCTGCAATAATTGTCTATGCTCTCGGATCAGCATTCTACGATCAGCAGCAGTACTGGCTTCCCCTTCTCTTTGCCACAGTCTCGTCATACTCCTTGCGCGGCGGAGCCAGCCTCAAGAAGGACGAAAGGGCGCAACACGGGCGCCGCGCACCTAAGCAGAGGCACCAGAATCTACACCGTGGCTTGCTATCAAATAACTAGACCAAGTTTGCCGCTGAGTTGATCACAGTACTTATGCCTAGTACCTCGGAGGACGCCGCCAGAAGCCCTGCCGGTGGACCGGAAGACTACCTGTGGAGCTCAGCGCCCCAAGTAGTCACCGGCGTCGGTAAAGGTTCCCGAGTGCGTTTGCCTGGGCCTCGTCGTTGCAATCCGCAAGCGCCTCGGCAGTTAGTTTCACCATGTTCCTGCGGAAGCTGGAGGAAATGAGACTCCGCCACTCCTCTACCAAGTCAGCTGGGGAGTCGATAAGTACTGGCATGTCCACGCCGTCAAAGGCTGCGATCCTTCTGGCAACAACGGGAACCCCTATGAGTGATGCCTCAAGAACTGCGATGGGAAAACCCTCCCACTTTGCAGAATGAATGTAGACATCCGCGGCCTTGAGCTGGTCCAAGACCCCGCTACGTGGCAGCCAACCTGTTAATTCAATATTGGCGTTCGTAAGCATAAGTTCAGTTTCCGGGTCGCCACCCCCAATCCAGACTGCATCTATATCAAACCCCGCTTTCCGAAGGTCGATGACGCAGTCTCGGAAGAACGCAGGATCCTTTTGAGGACCCAAGCGGCCAGCACCGACCACTCTCGTCACCACATCTTGAAAGTGCAGCTCAGCGGACTCCTCAAGGTCCTGTGACGCGACGTTAGGAACATGAATGCTGCGAGCCGAAGCGAGTGGCCAATTGGAGAGTGCTTCTTCCCTTTTAGAGCAGGCAGCAAATGCCGTGGTATTGAACGAAAGAAGCCATTCCATGGCCCAATATATAAAACGGTGGGATACGCTGCTATCTTTTCTCTCAAAGCCATAGCAGTGAGGGGTGTATATGATCGGCCGGCTATCACTTTTGACAATCGCCGCTCGAACGTAGGCTCCGGCAAAACTTGAGTGAGCGTGGACAATCGCCGCGGGTTGGCTCTTGAAATAACGACGCAGGTCTCTGACCCGACGAACGTGGCCCGTCCTGAGCCTCGTAACAGAGGCGAAGTCTGCAATATCCGTCTCCTCGACGGGTGCGTCATCTCTCGGAGCGTAGACCAGATGATGCTCGGCCGAAGAATAGTTTCTGCAGTAGTCGCGTATCGCTGCAGCCACGCCACCGCCGAAACTTTCGGTTACATGCACGACCGGCCGCAAGCGCGCCGTCAATTCTGACTCTTATATTGTCCCCAGCCCATGCCTCAAATATAGGGCAAACGTGAAAGACAGTAGACCGCGCCCTTGTGAGCTTCGTTACACCGCAACAACGGCCTTGCAGAGTTCTCTCCACGGATTCTTCTTTTGATTCCCATTTCCGCGTATGGACCGACATATTTGCACACTCAGCAAGGATCAGCGACCATTATCAACAGGCCTTGCAAGGATTGCTGTCATCCGCTGAAGACACGATTCTCGGGAGAACTGAGACTGATGAGGCGAGGAAGCCCAGACATGGGCTCCGACCGTCAGTGGACGAGCCCGGCCGAAACAATGGGGGGCACTTTGAATCAAGAAGTGGATTGGCGGGCTAGAGTATCCCGCCGTCTCGGAGTCGTCGATGCCATCGTCATCACTTGGGCCGTGCTTGGCGCGTATGTCGTACGATTTGGCATTGACCCAGGTCCAAGCATTAGTGGACAGGAAGCCACGTACGGGTGGCTTTCCGGCTTTCTAATCCTAACGTGGTGGCTAATGCTTGGCGCATGGACTAGCCGCAACTACCGCGTCCTAGGCAGTGGCGCCGAGGAGTACAAACGTGTCGCTGCTGCCTCCCTCTGGCTGTTCGGCGCCGTCGCTATATTTTCCTATGTCTTCAGGATTGATACAGCCCGCGGATATGTCGGGGTTGCCCTTCCTGCTGGACTCTGCGGGCTACTCCTTGCAAGGTGGCTCGTTCGTCAGCACCTCAATGTCGACCGTCAACGCGGCAAAAGCATGCAGCGTCTACTACTCCTGGGCGGTCCGGGTGCCGTCGCGCACCTGGCAGAGTCGCTTACACGCTCAAAGCATGCCGGATACTTGCCCGTTGCCGCATACTCCCCCGGTGCCACGGACCAGCAAAGCCACAATTCGACGTCCGGCCTACCCATCCTGGGCACCAGCCCTGATCCAAAGCTGATTCTCGAAGCGATCACCTCATGCAGCGCGGACGCCGTTGCAGTGTCCGCGGGCGTCCAACTTCACCCTCAGACCCTCCGCCACCTGGGTTGGGAGCTTGCTTCGCGCAATATCGGCTTGATTATGGCACCAGCTCTAACGGACATTGCCGGTCCGCGAATACACACGCAACAGGTTGCCGGCCTCCCTCTGATTCACGTGACCACTCCGACACTCGAGGGTGGTCAACGCGTCGCCAAGCGGTTGTTCGATGTTGCCGTGTCGGGAATGTTGATCGTTATCGCATCACCGATAATGGCCATAGTTGCCGTGATGGTTCGGCTTGACAGTGCTGGCCCGGTGCTCTTTAAGCAGGATCGAGTGGGCATTGAAGGATCGCACTTCAGGATGCTGAAGTTTCGGTCCATGGTTGTTGATGCCGAGAAGCAGCTCCAGAATATGACTCATATGAACGAGGGCAGCGGAGTCCTCTTCAAAATTAAGGATGATCCGCGTGTAACGCGCATAGGCAGCGTACTCCGCCGATACAGCTTGGATGAGCTACCCCAGCTCTTCAACATCTTTGGTGGATCAATGAGTTTGGTCGGACCACGACCACCGCTGCCTCGAGAAGTTGAAGCCTACGAGCACGATGTCCGCCGACGGCTCTTGGTTAGGCCCGGACTCACGGGATTGTGGCAGGTAAGCGGCCGCTCTAACCTCTCTTGGCAGGATTCCGTCAGGCTCGATCTTTACTACGTGGAGAACTGGTCTCTCACGGGCGACTTAGTTATCTTGCTTCGAACAGTGCGTGCGGTATTCCGCAGCACAGGTGCCTACTAGAGTTAAGAACTTGCATTAATGCCCTCCGGGGGAAGGAAATGACCATGCGAATTTCTGTCATAGGCTGCGGTTATCTGGGAACCGTGCAAGACGCAGGACGGGTGGCCCTCAAGGCAAATAGCGATGTCGCTGTCCAAGATGCAGACGCGTTACTTCTGCTGACTGATTGGCGCGAGTACCGTGAGCTCGGTCCATGTGAGCTGTCCAACACGGTCGGCTCGCCTCGGATATTTGAAGGACGCGCTGTTCTGGACCCGGTCAATTGGCGGGTCGCGGGATGGAACTACCGCGGCATGAGGCGTCCGTAAACGATGGCTGATCCAGAACGCGGCAAAACTTCCCCAATGGATGCCGGCAGGAGCAAAAAACTTCAGACCGCGGCTTTTGGGCGACGGCTCGTCCCAACGATATCGTTGGTGGCGATGCTTTTTGTTCTTCTTTCGGCCGCCACCTTATGGCTCGGCTCAAGGGCATCAGTAATAAACGATGAGCTAAACGAAGCAACGGAATTAATCGCGACGCTGAAGAATCAGATAACAGGTAATGGTCGGGACGAGGCCACGGCGACCGTGGAGCAGATTCGTCTACACACAGGTGCAGCGAGAGACGCCGCCAACGATCCGATCTGGAATCTTGCATCAACACTGCCGCTAGCGGGGCCAAACTTCAGTGCCGTTTCAGAAGTTGCGCGCTCAGCCGACGATGTTGCCACTTTGGGCTTGACGCCCTTGGTGAAGGTCTTCAATTCCCTTAACTGGGACAGCCTGCTGCCAAACAGTTCAGGGACAGATTTGGGGCCGCTCAAGACAGCATCGCCGAGCGTCGCGAGTGCGGCCTACGCGGTTCGTTCGTCCGCCGACCGACTTGACCAGATAGATGTAAGCAAGCTCCTGACGCAAGTAGCGGCACCGCTGAACCGAGCCAAGAACGAGCTAGCCACGGTAAGCGGAACACTTGATGCTGCTGCATCCGCCTCCAAAGTCCTGCCGTCCATGCTCGGGTCGGAGGCTCCCCGCGACTACTTGCTAATGATCCAAAACAACGCAGAGGCTAGAGCCTCCGGCGGGATTCCCGGCGCTTTGGCAGTGCTCACCTTAGAAAACGGCAAGTTGACTTTGGGCGAGCAAAGCAGTGCAACCGAGGTCGGCATCATGTCACCCATCGTGCCTACTGATCCCGAGCAACTTGGAATTTACTCGGGTCGCCTGGGCAAGTTCATGCAGGATGTGAACTTGACTCCGGATTTTCCGACGGCCGCTTCGACTGCGCAGGCTATGTGGGAGCGCAAAACAGGACAGGCGGTTAGTGGAGTTATATCCATCGATCCGGTGACTCTCAGTTACATTCTGGATGCAACGGGACCTGTAACCCTGACAAACCCTGAGCTTGTAACACTGGCACGAGGGAATCTGCCAACCCAATTGACCAGCCAGAACGTGGTGCGGACATTGTTGTCTGATGTCTATTCAAAGATCCAACAGCCGACGAGGCAGGACGCATATTTCGCTGGCGTTGCACAGGAAATATTCGCCGCACTGGCTGACGGTAAAGGAGACGCCACGGGCTTAGTTGAAGGGTTCATGCGCGGCGCGGAAGAAGGTCGTGTACTCGTCTGGTCTGGAACCACCCAGGAACAGGAAATCATTCGGGAGTACCCGCTCAGCGGGTCGATCAATGGCCCCAGTGTGTCTCCGGCCGAATTTGGTGTCTATTTCAACGACGGAACAGGCGCCAAGATGGACTACTACATCAAGCGCACTGTGCAGTTGGTAAAGGAATGTGCACGTGACGGGTACGAGCAGACCACGGTCCGAGTGACCAGCACCAATACGGCCCCCCTAGACGCCGCAACATCCCTTCCGTCGTATGTGACCGGTGACGGAATATATGGCGTGCCCCCAGGATCCGTGCAAACCAACCTCGTAGCTTACGGCCCCGTGCAGGCAAATGTGGAGACAGTTACCGACGGCAGCAAGCAAGTGGGGTTCGCTCCATATCTCCATGGCGACAGGCCTGTTGGTGTATACGCCATCCGCCTGGCACCCGGTGAAAGCAAAACGGTCGACTTCACGTTCGGAAAGATCGTGCAGCATACGGAACCTTCACTGGTTGTCACACCAACAGTGCAGCCCGTCAAAGACGTAATCCTGCCAAATCTTGAGTCTGTATGTGGCTGAAAATAAGACCATCGCGTTAACACTATGTAAACCGTATGGATTGACGTTGCTCACACGGAATGACTGCTGGTAACGTCTGCAGTGGGATAAATATCCGTAGTTCTGCACCTGGTCTTAGTGCGGAGGGGGAAAACTCCTAATCGGGTACCAACAAAACTTAAAGTCTCCGGGGGGACACACATGAAAAAAGCACTCGCTACCATCGCGCTTGCGGGCTCCATTGCACTCATCGGCTCGGCTCCCGCCATGGCCGCCCAGTACCCGGTGACTCCGCCGGCCGCTGCTGTCACCACCGGTACGCCGGCACCGGGACAGACGTTCATCTTCACCGGCTCGGGCCTGTTCCCGAACGAGGAAGTTGTTGTCACCGTAACGCCGCTGGATGAGTCTGCACAGGGCGCGGGCACCACATCCGTCGCCTCCGTGATCAGCGTGTTCACGGCACCGCAGACCTTCGGCACCACCACCGATGCCCAGGGCGCTTTCTCCATCCCGCTCGCCCTGAACGAAGCAGGCACTTACAGCATCACCGCCCGTGGCGTGACCTCCGGCATCACCGTTGGTCCCGTTGTTGTAAAGGTTGCAGCCTCGCTGGCCAACACCGGCGGCAACGCATCCGGCAACGCCGGTGGCGGCGCTCCGCTGGCCAACACGGGCTCCGGCCTGGCCAACACCGGCGCGGATTCCGGCCTGATCCTCTGGACCCTGGTTGGCGCGGGCGCGCTGGCTGCCGGTGCAACCTCTGTTGTGGTTGTCCGCCGCAAGGCCAAGTCCGAGGTTGCTGCCTAACTAGCAGCCTCACCAAGCACCACGGAAAGTGGGCGGCCCCGGGAAACCGGAAAGCCGCCCACTTTCCACATTTAACCCCGAAACCCCTGCGGTGGACTGCTCCGCCTGTGGTACTGATTGGACCTATGGGGAGACCATGGCGCAGCACACCACACACCTGCCTGCCTCTGGCCTGCCTCCGCGGGCTCCAGGCGGCCCGGTGAGGCTCCTGGACAACCACCGGCTCTGGCAGGCGGTCCTGCTGGCCATGATGGTCCCCCTGGCCTTTGTGGCCTTCTGGCCCACGCCGGTGGATGCGCCCGTGGGCAATGAGTTGCAGGACTTCCTGCGCCGGCTCCACCGGCACGGAATCCCCCGCTGGGTCAATTACCGTTTTGTGGAAATGTCCGCCAACGTGGCCCTTTTTGTGCCGCTCGGATTTGTGGCCGCCCTTGCCTTTTTCCGGAAACGCTGGTGGCAGGCGGGCTGGTGGGGCTGTTGCTTTCCTGCTGCATTGAACTGGGCCAGCTGCTGTTTCTCCAGGACCGTTTTGCCAGCCCCATTGACCTCATGACAAACACGTCAGGCGCAGTCATAGGCGCGCTCATTGCCACCGCTGCCATCAAAATAAAACAGGCCCGCCGCCTTGCGGCAGCGGACCTGTGAAAAGCGTTGATTAAAGCTAGTTGACGAAGGCTTTCATCCAGCTTTTGAGGTCTTCGCCGAATTCCACGCGCTCGGAGGCCAGGGTGATGACGGCCTTGAGGTAGCTGAGCTTGTCGCCGGTGTCGTACCGGCGGCCCTTGAAGACCACCCCGTACACGCCGGAGCCGTTGCCCTCGCCCGCGGCAAGGGTCTGCAGCGCGTCGGTCAGCTGGATTTCGTTGCCGCGGCCCGGAGGGGTGTTCTCCAGGACACCGAACACGGCCGGGTGCAGCACGTACCGGCCGATCACGGCCAGGTTGGACGGCGCCTCGCCCACAGCGGGCTTTTCCACCAGGGAGTTCACGCGGACGTAGTCCTCGCCCGCCACCACGGAAATGTCGGCACAGCCGTAGGCGCTGATCTGCGAGGGGTCAACCTCGATCAGGGCGATCACCGATCCACCGGTCTTCTGCTGGACCTCCATCATGGTACTCAGCAAGGACTCGGCCTCATCGATGAGGTCATCCCCCAGGAGTACCGCGAACGGCTCGTTGCCCACGTGCTGGCTGGCGCACAGCACCGCATGGCCCAGGCCCTTGGCCTCACCCTGGCGCACGTAGTGGATGGGCCCCAGGTTGGAGGCGTGCTCCACGGCGGCAAGCTTGTCCGTGTCACCCTTCCGCTCCAAGGCACCTTCCAGGCCGGGTTCCCGGTCAAAGTGGTCCTCCAGGGCACGCTTGTTCCGTCCCGTAATCATCAGCAGGTCAGTCAGGCCCGAATTCACGGCCTCCTCCACCACGTACTGGATGGCCGGCCGGTCAACAACCGGCAGCATTTCCTTCGGCATTGCCTTGGTGGCGGGCAGGAAGCGAGTCCCCAATCCGGCAGCAGGAATGACGGCTTTGGTTATAGCTCTCCCCATAGTCATAGCTGAACCTTACAAATCAAGCATGGCGGATGGCAATTTGCCGCCGGTAAATTGCGGTGCCCGTTTTTCCTGGAAGGCCCGGAACCCTTCGGCATAATCGTCCGTTGAGCACAGGCGGGCCTGCTCCGCGTTCTCCTCCTGCATGGCCTTCCACAGGCCCAGGCGCTGGTCCCGGATGTGCGCCACCAGGTCTTTGCTGGCCGTGAACGCCTCTGTTGCGCCTGCCGCCACACGCGCCACAATCTGCCGCGTTGACCCCAAAAGTTCATCGGCCGGCATGGTCCGGCTGAACATTCCCTGCGCCACAGCCTCCGCGCCACTGATCAGTTCCGCTGTGTAAATCAAGTCCAGCGTGCGGTGCATGCCCAGGCGCTCGGTGAAGTACCAGTGCCCGCCGGAATCCAGCGTGGCCCCCAGCTTGGCGAACGGCGACCCGAACTTGGCGTTCTCCGCCACGTACACCACGTCTGTGGCCAGCAGCAGGCCCAGCCCCACCCCCAGGCAGGCTCCGTGCGCGGCGGCGAACGTGGGCGCCGGGAACGCTGCCATCTTCTGCAGCAGCGGCTCCACCAGCCCACCCAGGTAAGCGGCGGCGTCGTCATTCTCCGGCGTGACCCCGGAAATGTCGCGGCCCGCGCAGAAGGCCCGGCCCTCTCCCCGAAGGAGCAGGGCCCGGACCTTGCCGCGGGAGGCGGCGGCAGCGGCGTCGTCGTACGCCTGTGTTAAATCCTGCAGCGCCTGCTCATCCAGCGAGTTCAGCTTGTGCGGCGCGTCCAGCACCACCTCGGCCACGTTGTTGCTGATGGAAAGGGAAATCATGGGTTGCTCCTAGGATTCCGGCGAAGGGGCTTAGACGTCAAAGTCCAGCGTGACGTCCTTGCTGGTGGGGTGCGACTGGCAGGTGAGCACGTAGCCCTTGTCCAGCTCATCCTGCTCCAGCGCGTAATTTTCGTCCATGGTCACGCTGCCGCTGACCACCTTGGCGCGGCAGGTCCCGCACACTCCCCCGGCGCACGCGAACGGCACATCGGGGCGGACCCGCAGGGCTGCATTCAGGATGGACTCACGGGCATGGGTGGGCGTGGCCACCTCACCCTGCAGGCCATCCAGCTTGAACGTGATCTTGTAGGTATCCTGGGACTCGTCCACCACCACGGGACGGCCGGCCTGGCCTTCCGGACGGTCCGGCTTGCCGGAGGTGAACAGCTCGAACCGGACGTTCTCCGGCTTCACGCCGCGCTCCGCCAGGGTGTCCCGGCACAGCTGCACCAGCTCGAACGGCCCGCACAGGAACCATTCGTCCACATCGTCCGCGTGGATGGCGGTGCCCAGGAGCTGCTGCAGCTTCTCCGCGTCAATCCGGCCGCTCAGCAGCGGCGCGATCCGCTGCTCGCGGGACAGCACGTGGTGGATGGCCAGCCGCTGCGGGTACCTGTCCTTCAAGTCCGCAAGTTCCTCCAGGAACATCACGTCCATGGCGGCCTTGTTGGCGTAGATCAGGTCGAACCGGGTGTCAGGGTTGGCTAGCAGCGTCCGGGCAATGGCGATCACCGGGGTGATGCCGGACCCCGCCGCAATGGCCACGAAGCTGCCCGCCTCCCCTGCCAGGTCCTCCGGGTGGTTCATGGAGTTCATAACGTTTTGCTCCACCGAGCCGTCCCGGCCGTGCTTGGACACAAACGCGCCCATGGGGCTCATCACCTCCAGGGTGTCCCCCGCCTTCAGCTCGGCGTTGGCCCACGTGGAGAACAGCCCGCCCAGGTCCTGCTTCACGGCCACCCGGATCTCACTGGTCCCGTCCGCGAAGCTGCGCGGCTCGGCGCAGATGGAGTAACTGCGCCGCACCTCATGGAGTTCGCCGTCAGCATCCGGCAGCGTGGTGCGCAGGGCAACGTACTGGCCTGGGAGGTAGTCGAATTTCCCGGCCAGGTCCTGGGGCACCCCGAAGGTGACCTCGATGGCATCGTCGGTCAGCCGGCGCACCTCCGCCACGGTGAGGGTGTGGAAGGACGGACGACGGCGGCCGGTGGCCTCCGCCGTTTCGGCGGCGCTCTGGCGGACAACAGTCATGGGGTGCTTCCTTTACAGGACTTTGAAGTAGTCGAACGGTTCGCTGCAGTCCTGGCAGACGTAGAGCGCCTTGCAGGACGTGGAACCGAAGCGGGTGAGTTCCTTGGTGTGCAGGCTGGCGCACTGCGGGCACTTCACGGCCATCTGCAGCCGGATGGGACCTGCGTGCCGGGCCGCGCCCGCCAGCCCGGTAGGCGGTGCGATGCCGTACTCCTGCAGCTTCTGCTTTCCGGCGTCCGTCATCCAGTCGGTGGTCCAGGCCGGGGCGAGCACCAGGTCCACGTGCACGTCCGCGTAACCCTCTTTGGCGTAGGCGGCCTGGAGGTCGTCACGGATGGCGTCCATGGCGGGGCAGCCCGAATAGGTGGGCGTGATGGTGACCGTGACGCGCTCCCCCGCCACCTGCACGTCGCGGAGGATCCCCAGGTCAGCGATGGTGAGGACGGGGATCTCCGGATCGCACACGGTGGCGGCGATGTCCCAAACCTGTTGGGCCGCCGTCGTACGTTCCATTGCCACGGCGGTCACCACTTGGCTCCGGGATGCTCGCGGGCCAGGACCTGCATCTCCGCGAGGAGGTAGCCCAGGTGTTCGGAGTGCTTGCCGGCGCGGCCGCCGCCGGGTGCTGCCGGAACCTCCGGCACCTCGAGTTCCGCCGCCGCCAGGAGCTCGCCGGCCAGCCGGTCAAAGTCCTCCCGCAGGCTGGACGGCAGCACTGCCGCACCGGCTTGGGCCAGCCGCTCCGTGAGGTCATCGTCCTGGAACAGTTCGTTGACGTAGGGCCACATCAGGCGCAGCCCGTGGATCATCCGGCGGCGGGATTCCTCGGTGCCGCCGGCCAGGCGCAGGATCCACTGGGCGCTGTGGTCCCGGTGGTAATCCACTTCCTTGACTGCTTTGGCGGCGATGGCGGCCAGGGTGGCGTCGCTGGATTCGGTGAGCCGGCGGTACAGCTCGAACTGGTAGTAGCTGACCATAAACTGCCGGGCGATGGTCACGGCGAAGTCGCCGTTGGGCTGTTCGAACAGCTGCGCGGAGCGGAACTGGTGCTCGCGGCGGAAGTAGGCCAGGTCATCCTCGGTCCTGGCCGTGCCGTCCGGGTTGTCCATCCCGCCGGCCGCGTAGGTGAGGAAGGACCGGGCGTGGCCCAGCTGGTCCAGGGCGATGTTGCCCAGGGCCACATCCTCCTCCAGCTCCGGGGCCCGTGAAATCCAGTGGCCCAGGCGCTGGGACAGGATCAAGGCGTCGTCGCCCAGCCGGAGCGCGTACTCGGCGACGTCTGCGGTGGGCTTGACCTGGCCGGTGCGGACCTCCAGGGCGATGTCCTCGGGGCGGAGGGCGTTGCCGGGGGTGATGCGGGTGGCGCTGGCGTTGCTGTCGCCACTGCCGGCCACCCCGGTGGAGATGTCGCCGTGGCCGGTTTCCTGTGCCGTGTTGGTTCCGGTGCGGGTCACAGGTGCTTCACCCCTTCGCTCTTGGTGTAATACGTGGCATGCCGGTAATCCTTGCCCTGCGGGGACTCGAAGAACGATCCCTTGGCGTCCGGGTCGCTGGCGGCGATGGCATCCGCGGGGACCACCCAGATGGAGACGCCCTCGTTGCGGCGCGTGTACAGGTCCCGGGCGTTGCGGAGGGCCATGGCGGCGTCCGGCGCGTGCAGGGAGCCGGCGTGGACGTGGCTCAGGCCGCGGCTGGAGCGGACAAAGACCTCCCAGAGGCCCCAGCCGTTCCGGACTCCCGCTTCCTTGGCTGCTGCTTCCGGGCTGGGGGTTCCGGCCGGGACCTTCGCGGCTTCTTCGGCTACTTCCCTGGCGGCGCTGACGGGGGCATCGGGGTTTCCGTGTGGTGGCGTCATGCTGCGAATTCCTTTGTCTCTTTGGCCTGCTGTTTTGCTGCGTAGGCGGCCGCTGCCTCGCGGACCCAGGCGCCGTCGTCGTGCGCTTCCCGGCGACGTTCCAGGCGCTGGGCGTTGCAGGGACCGCGGCCGGCCAGGACCTCCTGGAACTCGTTCCAGTCCAGGGGGCCGTGCTCCCACTTTTTGGTGTCCTCGTTGAAGCGGACCTGATCATCGGGGAGCGTGAGGCCCAAGACCCGGACCTGCTCCACCATCATTCCCACAAACCGGCTGCGGAGCTCGTCATTGCTGAAGCGCTTGATGTTCCAGGCCATGGACTGCTTGGAGTTTGGCGAATCGTCGTCCGGCGGGCCAAACATCATCAGGGCCGGGGCGTACCAGCGGTCCACGGCGTCCTGCGCCATCTGCTTTTGTTCCGGGGTGCCGTTGGCGAGTTCCAGGAGGATCTCGAAGCCCTGGCGCTGGTGGAATGACTCCTCCTTGCAGACGCGGACCATCGCCCGGCCGTACGGTCCGTAGGAGGCACGGCACAGCGGAACCTGGTTGCAGATGGCGGCACCGTCCACCAGCCAGCCGATGGCGCCCATGTCCGCCCAGGTCCGGGCCGGGTAGTTGAAGATGCTTGAGTAGCGGGCCTTGCCGGCGATCAGGTCCGCCATCATCTGGTCCCTCGACTGGCCGAGCGTCTCCGCGGCGGAGTAGAGGTACAGCCCGTGGCCGGCCTCGTCCTGGACCTTGGCCATCAGGATGGCCTTGCGCTTGAGGCTGGGGGCGCGGGAGATCCAGTTGGCTTCGGGCTGCATGCCGATGATCTCCGAGTGCGCATGCTGGGAGATCTGACGCAGCAGTGTCTTCCGGTAGGCCGGGGGCATCCAGTCCCGGGGCTCGATCCGGGAATCCTCCGCCATGACGCGGTCAAAGTAGGCCTGGCCGTCCGCCTGGTGCTGCCGGGCCTGTTCCTGGGCTGCTCCCGCCTGGGGCTCTGCGGGCACTGACTGCAGGTTCTGCGCTGCCATGGTTGCTCCTATGCAATGTCCTTCTGGACGGCCGCAGATTTATTTACCGACCGTTCGTTCAGGATATGCGGAGGGGCTGCGGGGCGTCAAGCGTGGGGGGCGGGGCGGCGGGCATGGGCCGGACGAGGTCTAGGATCGGCGTCATGACCACTATCCAGCCAGGACCCCAAACGGAAACCCTTTCCCCGGCAGAGTGCTGGGACTACCTTCAGTCCTCCTACATCGGGCGGCTTGCCGTCATCAACGGCACCAGCCCCGAAATCTTTCCCGTGAACTACCTGGCCGTCAATGGGACGCTGGTCTTTCGCACTGCGCCCGGAACCAAGCTGCGGGCACTCGCTACCGGCGCGGCCGTGGCGTTGGAAACAGACGGCCTCAACGCCTACGGCACCGAGGTCTGGAGTGTTGTGGTCAAAGGAATACCAGCACCGTTTGAGGGCGACCTGACCAGCCTGGCGGAAGCCGACCCGGACCGCCAACCGTGGGCGCCCGGGCTCAAGGACCATTTTGTGCAGATCGCGCCGACAGAGATCAGCGGCAGGCGGTTCCCCGTCCACTCGCGGTCTCGGTGGTGGCCGCCGTTGGATTTCTCGGCCGACTGGGAATAGGGCCGTGGCGCCCCGCCTACTCCGGGGACGCCTGCGGTGCAGTGCTGAACTGGGTCCACCACGTCAGCGGCGGGGTGACCCGAAAGCGCCTGCCGGTGATGGCGTCCGGTGTGATCCGGACGAAATGGTCCTTTTGGCCGCCCTGCCACGGGAAAAGGAAAAGAGACATTGAATCGAGGATCTCCTCGGTTCCTGTCAGAGCAGCGGCTTTGCCCTTAACCACCACGCTCCAGGCCATCCCCGAAGCCGCGTCGACGCCGTCGGCCTCCAGCGCAACCGGAGTCCCGCCCAAGGCGCCGCCAAGTTTGGTTCCCCCGCCGGTCCGGAAGACGACGCTGCCATGGTCCACTGCGTAGTTGAGCGGAAAGATGTCGGGATGGTCATCAACCCACACCGCCAGCCGTCCAACCGATACCTGCCGCAGGAGTTGCCAGCATTGTTGGGAGTCAAGGTTTTCCACGGACGCCGGCGTCTCGGGTGCATTGGACTGGTTGGTCATGAAGCAGACCCTACGCCCGCACGGTCAACCGCACCAGAGCGCCGGATGGGGTGCGATTGCCGATTCCACCAGGGGCTACTCGAAGGACGCGCGGCGCTCATCATGCAACCGGGTATTCCATACGTCCGGAGCGGCGACCCTGAACCGCCGCCCGGTCAGGGTCAGGGGCGAGAGCCTGACGTAGTGGCGTTTTGTGCCGGGCTCCCACGGTTCCAGGTTCAGGACATCCACCGCTGACAGTTCAGCCGGGTCCTCAATCAACGTCGTGGTGCCCCTGACGACGACGCTCCACGCCTCGGCGGCCTGGGGGTCGTAGCCGTCGATTTCAAAGGCCGTGGGCTGCTGCTTCGCCGATGCCCACAGCTTTGTCCCGGCGGCTGTCCGGAAAACGATGGTTCGGCGTTCGAGGACAAAATTCACCGGAAAGATCTCCGGGCGGCCGTCCACCACAAGGGCAAGCCTGCCCACAATTGATGCAGCCAACAGCTCCCAGCACTGGTCGAAGCTGAGGTGGGAGTCGTTCGGTGATGCAGCCATGTAATACCTCCGGTGTTTGGTGCGGGCGTGGAGCTGGATAAATGGTTTGGTTTTGCTTCACTCCGGCTGGATTCGTGCCACGCCGGCCTGGTGGACGGATTTTTGCACACGCACGGCAGCGAAGCTGGTCAGAAGTGCCACGGTGGCGGCCATCAGCAGGCCGGCCACCAAGTAGGCCCCCAGGAGCACGGGGAAGGAGGTTGTTTCGTCGATGAATGGAGAGGGCGCCAGGGTCCACAGGATGCCCGCTGCCCAGGCACCGGCATTGGCCGGTACCCACCAAAAGGCGCGCCGCATCACTCTGCGCAGGACGAGCCACTGCAGGGCAGGAATCGACGCCAGCAGCAGGAGCGCCCCGGCGATCATCCACGGCACAGACGCCGGTGAGCCCGGATCGAAGCCGGCGATGGTGCTGGGCAGCATGCCAATGGACCACGCCACGGCGGCGCCCAGCGCTGTCACGGCAACCCAGGCTGGACGCCGAACCAGCGCAGGACCAAAACCGATCGACTGCCCAACCCCAAGCAAAGCCCCTTCGCAGGCTCCAGCAGCGATCATCACCGGGTAGACGATGAAAGTTGGTGTGGCGGCCACAGCCATCACACCGCCTGCGGCGGCCGGGATCATGAACCCGGCTGCCTCGCCGGCCGTTACGGCAATCACCCACCGGCGCCGGAGCGGGCCTGTCATGGGAGCGCTTCGGGCACGTTGCACTCAATGGAATCGAGGAAAAGCGCGGACAGGTATTTCACGTGCATCGGCTCCTAAAGGACCTCCGGATCCCAGTGTGTGCCTATTCGCAGCGAAAGTGCGCACAAGTCAGATGAATTCTGACCGTGACGCCAAGAGGACCTATACGCTGGGCTGGTCTGAACACCGCGATGCCGCCGAACGCAACCCTCAATCGAGGGCGCCTTGGTCGATCGAAAGACTGATGATGAAAGCACTTGTTTATAAGGGTCCGGGTCAGAAGGCATGGGAAGACGTGGCGGATCCGAGGATCCAGAAGCCCACCGACGTCATCGTACGAATCGAGACGACAACCATTTGCGGTACCGACCTGCACATCCTCAAAGGTGACGTTCCAGCAGTCCGTCCCGGCCGCATCCTCGGGCATGAAGGGGTCGGCACGATTACTGAAACCGGATCCGCCGTCACGAGCCTCATGATCGGTGACCGGGTGATCATCTCGTGCATTTCCGCCTGCGGGCATTGCGACTATTGCAAGCAGGGCGTCTTTTCCCACTGCCTGGGCGAGGAAGGTGCGCCGGGAATCGGCTGGATCCTCGGACACCTCATCGACGGGACGCAGGCAGAGTTGGTGCGCGTCCCGTACGCCGGGACTTCCGTTTACAAAGTGCCCGACGGCGTCAGCCCCCAGGCCGGAACGTTGCTGTCGGATATCCTCCCCACTGGCCACGAAATCGGCGTGCAGTACGGAGCCGTCAAGCCCGGGGACGTTGTGGCCGTCGTCGGCGCAGGTCCTGTGGGGCTCGCGGCCATCACCACCGCCGGCCTTTACGGGCCGTCACGGATCATCGCTGTCGACGTCGACCCGAACCGGGTGGAGCTGGCAGCAGCCTTCGGAGCCACGGACGGCGTGGTATCAACCGACGCCGACTGGCGGGACCAGGTTTTCGCCCTCACGGATGGCCTCGGCGTCGATGTTGCCATTGAAGCCGTTGGCGTCCCGCAAACCTTTGCGATGGTCCTGGATATTGTCCGGCCGGCCGGCCACGTTGCCAACGTGGGCGTGCACGGTCAAGGCGTGGAACTGCCGCTGGATAAACTCTGGATCTCCAATATCACCATCACCACGGGCCTGGTGAACACCAATACAACCGGAACGCTGCTCAAACTCGTCGCACAGGGAAAATTGCGGGTGGACCAGTTCGTAAGCCACACGTTCGATCTCAAGGACATCGAAAAGGCGTACGATTCCTTTTCCCGGGCCGCCGAAACCAAGGCCCTCAAGGTAATCCTCAACGCCTGAGTGGCCATGACACCGCGAGAGCACGCAGCACTCCGTCCGTTGCCCGGGCCCCCAAGGGTAGGGCTTTCCACCGACGAGGTCGCCGTGCGCGTTGGCGCCGGTTTGACCAACGTCATGTCCGATCGGTCCAGCAGGAGCCTGTGGGACATTTTCAGGGCCAACGTGCTGACTCTTTTTAATGCAATAGTTGCCGGCAGCTTCCTGCTGCTCCTGCTGCTGGGCCAGTGGCGGGATGCGTTGTTCGGATTCGCCGCCGTGAGCAACGCCCTGATAGGCGTGGTGCAGGAATACGTGGCGAAAAGGTCCCTGGACCGGCTGGCCGTTCTCAACTCGCCGCAGGCACGGGTACTCCGGGACGGCGATATTCAAGACATCGACGTCCAGGACGTTGTGATGGACGACATTCTGGTCCTCCGCGCCGGGGACCAGATCCCTGCGGACGCGTTGATGCTGGACTCGGCTGGCCTGGAAGTCGATGAGTCCCTGCTCACCGGCGAATCGGACCCCGTACAAAAGGGCATCGGCGCCGAGGTCCTGTCCGGCTCCAGCGTCGTCACCGGTCACGGCCTGGGATCGGTGACCAAAGTGGGGCCGGAGTCCTTTGCCAGCCGACTGACGGCCGAGGCCAAACGGTTCTCCCTTGTCCAGTCAGAGATCCGCCATGGGCTCAACCGGATCCTGCGGTGGATCACCGTGGCCCTGCTTCCGATCATGGCCATCGTCATCAACGGCCAGATGCAGGGCCAGGGCGGGTGGCACCACGCAATCGCAACCGGAAGCTGGAAAACCGCTTCAGTGGGGGCCGTCGCCAGCGTTATCGCGATGGTTCCGTTGGGTCTGGTTCTTATGACGAGTGTCGCTTTCGCCGTGGGCGCCGTCCGGTTGGCGCGCCAGAAAGTACTCATCCAGGAACTCGCTGCAGTGGAAGGCCTCGCCCGCGTGGACATGCTGTGCCTGGACAAAACGGGAACGCTCACTGTTGGGAGGATCGTTTTCGACGCCGTCCATGACTCCGGCACCAAACCACCCGACGGGTGGAAACAGGCCCTTGGCTGGTTCGGGACAGACCCCAATGCGAACGCCACCGCCCGGTGCCTTGCCGAGGCCTTCCCGGCCGACGCCACAGTCCGTCCGATTTCCTCAGTTCCTTTTTCGTCCAGCCGGAAGTGGAGTGCCGTCAGCTTCACCGCAGGCTCGTCCATGGCGGGAACGTGGCTGCTGGGTGCCCCGGAGATCGTCCTTGAACCGGGGACAGCTGACGCCGATAGTGCCCGCCGGACGGCGGCCCACCTCGCCTCAACCGGCCTCAGGACGCTGGTCCTGGCCCACTCGGCAGGGACAACCGCTGCCGGAAGAACGGGTGAGGCGGCGCTGCCGGCCACGCCGGTTCCTGCGGTACTGCTGACGTTTCGTGAAAAAGTCCGGCCTGACGCGGCCCGGACGCTGTCCTACTTCAGGGAGCAGGGCGTCGGGCTGAAGATCATTTCCGGGGACGACCCCCGCACCGTCGCAGCGGTTGCCCGGGACGTGGGCCTGGACACTGGTGGCGGTTTCGACGCCCGTCAGCTGCCTACCGATCCGGAAGAGTTGGCTGCTGTGATGGAGCTCCACACTGTATTCGGACGGGTCACTCCGGCGCAGAAGAAAGACATGGTCCGTGCCCTGCAGAGGCGGGGGCATGTGGTGGCAATGACCGGCGATGGTGTCAACGATGCGCTGGCCTTGAAGGAGGCCGATATCGGCATTGCGATGGACTCAGCAGCGGCCGCTACCAAAGCGGTCTCAAGACTGGTTCTCCTGGACGGTCGGTTCGACAGGCTCCCTGGAGTCGTTGCGGAAGGCCGGCGGGTCATTGCCAACATCGAGCGGGTCTCCATGCTGTTCCTGGCGAAGACCGCCTACGCGGTGGTTCTTTCCGTCCTGTTCGGTGCCCTGCTCTGGGGATTTCCGTTCCTCCCCCGCCAGCTCTCGGCCACGGACGGCATCACCATCGGCATTCCTGCATTCTTCCTGGCGCTCATGCCGAACCCGCGCCGCTACCGGGCAGGATTCCTCAAACGATCGTTGTCCTTCGCCGCTCCCGCCGGGCTCATCATTGCCCTGGCCGTCCTTGGCATCAACACCTATTCACTGATGGCCGGCCACGGCACGGGTTCCGCCACCAGGACAAGTTCCGCCCTTGTCCTGACCCTGATCGCCTTATGGGTGCTGGTGGTTCTCTCGCGGCCCATGAACCGCTGGCGGGCACTCATCATCGGTGCCATGTACGCCGCCCTTGTCCTTTTGCTGACAGCCCCGCCGCTCCAGGATTTCTTCCAGTTCACCCTTCTGGGGCAGGAACATTTGACAGTATCCGTCTCGATCTCCCTCCTGGGCTGCGCCGCCGTCGAGCTTCTGCATCGGGCCCACCGGCGGCACTCAACGACACCCCCGCTTCCGTCATCCAGGCAGGTCTAGTCTGAGTCATGAGCCATCAGCAGAACACCTGGCATGACAAACACAAAGCCTCCCTTACCAGCGGACAACGCGCCGCCGACATCATGCGGAACGGAATGGGCAGCTGGCCCTTTGTGGGAAGTTTCATCGGCTTTATGCTCATCTGGGCCGCCATCAACACCTGGGCGCTGGCTTCGAAGGCCTGGGACCCGTATCCGTACATCCTGCTGAACCTCCTGCTCTCAATGTTGGCCGGACTCCAGGGCGCTATTCTCCTCATCGCGGCCAAGCGGCAGGACGCCATCGCAGCAGCAATGGCCCAGCACGACTTCGACACCAACACCAGGGCAAAGGAAGAAATCGAACTCCTGATAACCATCAACCGCGAACAGCTCGAAATCCTGAAGGAGCTCAAAAAGGCACGAACGGACTTAGTTTCCTGACCGATGCGGACGGACGTCAGCCGGGGGCGCCGGCGGCGCCGGACACCGCGGACGTTGTCAGGCAGTTCCAATCACCCTAGGATACTAAGCAAGCTTAGCTTTAGGTGATGTCCGGGCTAAGGCAGCCAACTCCGAGGAGACAGTATCGTGCCAGTTGAAGACAACATCGTCATTCCGGGCGCTCCGTCCACCGAGCCTCCCGCCGTCGAAGAACCCACCGCTCCGCGCGAGCCGTTGCCGCCCAAGCCTGACCAGCAAGGGCCGGAAGCCGTGTCCCCCACGGGAAGCCCCACCGGGGCGCCGGCCACCTCGCGCGCCCAGTCCGGCCAGTACCTGACCACCGCCCAGGGGCTGCGCCTGGGTGACACAGACCATTCACTCAAAGCCGGGCCGCGCGGCCCCATCCTGCTGCAGGACCACCACCTGCGGGAGAAGATCACGCACTTCGACCACGAACGCATCCCGGAACGCGTGGTCCATGCCCGGGGCGCGGGCGCGCACGGCATCTTCCGCTCCTACGGGACGGCCGCGAAGATCACCAGGGCAGGGTTCCTGGCAGCGGATGTCGAGACGCCCGTGTTCGTTCGGTTCTCCACCGTCCTGGGATCCCGGGGCTCCGCAGACGCGGTCCGGGACACCCGCGGGTTCTCCACGAAGTTCTACACCGACGAGGGCACCTACGACCTGGTGGGCAACAACATCCCGGTGTTCTTCATCCAGGACGGCATCAAGTTCCCGGACATCATCCACGCCGGCAAGCCGCACCCCGACCGGGAAATCCCCCAGGCCCAAAGCGCGCACGACACATTCTGGGACTTCGTCTCCCTGCACACCGAGGCGCAGGCCCACACCATGTGGAACATGTCGGACCGGGGACTGCCCCGCTCCTACCGGACCATGGAAGGGTTCGGCGTCCACACGTTCCGGCTGGTCGACGCGGCAGGCAAGACCACCCTGGTGAAGTTTCACTGGAAGCCCAAGCAGGGCGTCCACTCGCTGGTGTGGGAGGAAGCCCAGATCATCAACGGCATGGACCCGGATTTCCACCGCCGTGACCTCGCCGACGCCATCGAAGCGGGCGCCTACCCGGAATGGGAGCTCGGGATCCAAACATTCCCGGACACCGAGGACCAGATGTTCGAAGGGATCGACCTGCTTGACCCCACCAAGTTTGTGCCGGAGGAGCTCGCGCCCGTCCAGCCCATCGGGCTCATGACGCTCAACGCCAATCCCACAAACTACTTTGCCGAAACCGAGCAGGTGGCCTTCCATCCGGGACACCTGGTCCCGGGCATCGACGTAACCAACGATCCGTTGCTGCAGGTCCGCCTGTTCTCCTACCTTGACACCCAGATCTCCCGGCTGGGCGGGCCCAACTTCGCCCAGCTCCCGATCAACCGGCCGCACGCCCCGGTCAACGACATGCTCCGCGACGGGATGCACCAGACAGCGGTCCACGGCGGAACAGCCCCGTACCACCCGAACTCCCTGGACGGCGGCTGCCCGTTCCTGGCGGGCCAGGACGTGGGGGCGTTCGTCGATGTCCCCGAGGAAATTGCGGCGGGCATCAAGGAACGGCGCAATCCCGCGTCCTTCGACGACCACTTCAGCCAGGCCCGGTTGTTCTTCCACAGCCTCACCCCGGTGGAGCAGGACCACGTCATCCAGGCGTACACCTTTGAGCTCGGCAAATGCTACGAAGCGAACATCCGCGAGCGGCAGCTTATGGCCCTGGCCAACATCGACGCCGGCCTCTGCGCCGCCGTGGCCGCCGGGCTGGGGATGCCCGCTCCGGGAGCCACCGTCCAGGTTGCCGATGCGGAGCCGAGCCCAGCCGTGTCACAGGTTGGCGGCTCATGGCCGGTGGCCGGCAGGGTGGTGGGGATCCTCGCCGACGCCGCCAGCGACGTCGCGCAGGTTTCAGCCGCCCGTGAGGCGTTGAACGCCGAAGGGATCGTCCCGCTCGTCATCGCGCCGACGGGCGGTATTCTGGCGGGCGACGACGGCGCCGGCGTCCCGGTCCAACGGACGTACCTGACGGCCCGGTCCACGGAGTTCGACGCCGTCATCGTGGCAGGTGCCGGGAAACCCGCCCCCGATGCGACCCAGGGACGCGACGCCAAAGCCGGCGAGCCGGCCGGCGCCGTCGATCCCCGGGTGGCCCTGCTGCTCTCAGAAGCCTTCCGCCATGCCAAGGCGATCGCGGCGTGGGGCTCCGGAACTGAGGCGCTGGCTGCTGCCGGCGTGAGTGCGGACGGTCCCGGGATCGCAGTGGGGGAGGGTCCGGATGCTGTCATCCCCGCTGTCCTTGACCTGCTGGCCGCCCACCGGGCCTGGGACCGCTTCCCGGCCACGGGGGCGGCCGGCAAGTAGTCACTCCCCCGCTGGCCCTTCTGGACCTCGACACGCAGATTCCCTGCCGCGCCCCAAATACCGGGTGCGACAGGGAATTTGCGTGTCGGGAATGAAACTGCGCGTCGGCGCCCGTTCTCCACATAGCCGCTGCCGGCCCTATCGGAGCGTCCCGGCCTTCCGGCATGGTCGGTCCATGCCTGATCTTCCGCCGCTTCTGCTCAGCCGTGACCGCCTGTCCCACGACCTGACGCCCAACGAACTCGCCAAACGGGTCAAGGCCGGGGCGCTGGTCCGGCTCCGGCATGGCGTCTACACCGAGGGCCCGCGTTGGCGGACACTTGCCCCGTGGGAGCAGTACCGGCTCAGGGTGCAGGCCGCCGCGGAGACGTTCCAGAAGCCAACGGTGTTCGCCCGGCGCTCGGCGGCCAGTGTTTGGGGAATTCCTTTCGTTGGGTACTCGCACCCGGTGGCGGCGCTCACCATGAAGAACGACGGCGGCCGCTCACGTTGCGGGGTCCAGCGCCACTTCACTGCCGGCGCGGGGCTTCAGGTGGTCCAGCGGGAGGGCCTCCTGGTGACCAGCCGCCTCCGCACGGTGCTGGACTTGGCGGCCTTCCTCCCGTTCGCCGAGGCTGTGCCCGCAATGGATCACGTGCTGCGCCCGGACCCGGCCCATTCGCTGCCCGCCCTGACCAAGGCAGAGCTGGAAGACGCTGTTGGCGCAACCTACTCGGCTGCAGCATCCCGGCGCATCCGGGCTGTGCTCGGCTTTGCGGATCCACTGTCGGAATCCGTCGGCGAGTCGCTGAGCCGGGCAGTGATTCATCTGGCCGGGTTTGAGGCGCCGATCCTCCAGCAACGGTTCTCAGACGCCGGTGGCCTGGTGGGTTACGTGGACTTCTGCTGGAAGTGGTCCCGGGTTGTGGGTGAATTCGATGGCGAGACGAAGTACGTCAAGCCGGAGTACCTGCGAGGGAAAACTGTGTCCCAGGTGGTTGTGGCGGAGAAGAACCGGGAAAACCGGATCCGGGCGCTGGGGTTCGACGTGGTCCGCTGGGACTGGGCGGAGCTGAGGCGACCTGGCGCGCTGGAACGGAAGCTGGCCGCGGCAGGGGCGCCCCGCCGTCGGACGCGTTCTGCCGGTTCATGACGCGCAATTCCGTCCACGACGCGCATATTCCCGGGCGCACCCGTTTTATGCGGGTCGCTGGGGAATGTTCGCGTCGAAAACCTCAAGGCGCGGTGCACTCCACCGCGTCCGCCACCACCGCGCGCAGGTCGCCGGTCCGGTGATACACCTCCAGCTGCCGGATCGCCCCCGTACCGTCCGCCAGCAGGGCGTCGGTCAGCTGCTCCACCCGGCGCAGGTCGCCGTTGTCCGCCAACGCGCCGCGGACATGGTTCAGCAGGGAATTGACGACGGCGAGCGCCGGGGCAGGATGGAACGTCTCGGGATCCAGGAGTTCGCCACGCAGTCCCCACCGGCCGGCCTTCCAGTTGGCCAACCGGACCAGCGCAGCCGGCACAGCCATCGGCGGGGTGTCCTGCCGCCATTCCCGGGCGGCGGTATCCACCAGGGCCCGGGCGATGCCTGCCAGCAGCACGGTGTTTTCGGGCAGTAAGCACACATCCGCTACCCGGATCTCCACGGTGGGATAGTGCCGGGACATGCGGGCATCAAAATAGATCATGCCTTCGTCCATGGCCACGCCGGTGCTCACCATGTCGTGGACCAGCTGGTGATATGCCTCGGGTGCACCCAGGATTTCGAGGGGTCCGCCGGTGGGCCACCGGCTCATCACCTGCGACCGGTAACTGGCGTAGCTGGAGTCCTCACCGTGCCAGAAAGGCGAGTTGGCGCTGAGTGCCACGAGTACGGGCAGCCAGCAGCGGATCCGGTCCAGGACTCCCACGGCTTCGGCGGCCGACGCCACGGAAACGTGGATGTGGCAGCCGCAGGTCAGCTGCTCCCTTGCGGTCAGGCCATACTCGTCAGCCAGGGCCGCATAACGCCGGAGCCTGATGGGGTGCGGATCGCAGGGCAGCGGGGAGCTGGCCAGGGCGGCGGCCCTGGCACCCACGGACTGCGCGGCCCCGTCCGCCAATGCCCGGCCAGCCCGGATGTCCGCCTCGAGTGCTGCCATGCCCGCATGCGGAGGCGTGACCACCTCGATCATCTCCTGCTGGAACTCGGCCGTCAGGACCGGGCCGCCGTCGTCGTTATTTCCCACGGTAGCCACCCGGTACCGATCCAGCAGTTCGCCGGACAGGGGCCGTGCCTCGCCGCTCCCGGGATCGACCAGCAGTAATTCCTCCTCGACGCCGAACGTCCGGGGACCGTCACCGCTGCTTCCGGCGTTCCTCATACCTTCCCACTACCCGCAATTGCCCCGCAGTATTCAGCGGCGGAGCAAGTCAAAGCTGCGGGGACGGCCGCCTAAACCCCCCCGTTGCGCTATCACCTATGGTCCCCAAACCCGGGGAATGGGAGCCATAAGTGATAGGGCAACGGGAGGGGCGGGCGGGCGGCGGGTCACACCTGTCACTGCTGACACACGAAAATCACCCGGCCGAAACAACCCGGCAACGTTGCTGCGGCAGGCTGGGCCTTACCGGGATCCAACAGCAGGAGGCACAGCATGGAAGCACAGGCACTGGACACCAGCCAGCTCGGCGTCGGGGATCACATCGAGGCGTGGCACCGGGGGAAACTGTTCCACTCAGGCCGGGTGACCGGCGTCGTCCCTGCCCTTGAACTGTTCTGGATCCTGGACGAACGGACGGGCGCGCGCAAGCTCCTGGATCCCGAGGCCCTGGAGATCCGGCACGTTGGCGCAGCCGCCCAACCGCTGGCACCTGCCTGACTCGCCCAAAAGCAGGGCGTTACGGCCGGCCCTGGTACACGTCCGGGATGCCGTCCTGGTCAGCGTCCACTTTCTCCAGCTCCTCGGCCTGCCGGTAATACCGGTTCCGGGAGGTCAGCACCAGCGTGGCCAGGACCGCCGCGATCAGTGAGGCGGCCAGGATGCCCACCTTGGCGTGGTCGTCGTGCGGGCTGCCCAGCCCGAAGCTCAGCTCCGCCACCAGCAGCGACACCGTAAAGCCGATGCCCGCCAGCAGCGCCACCCCGAAGATGTCGATCCATTTCAGCGAGTCGTCCAGCCGGGCCCGGGTGGCTTTGGTCAGGACCCAGGTGGTGCCCAGGATGCCGATGGGCTTTCCCAGCACCAGGGCCACGATGATGCCGAGCGCCACCGGATCGCTCAGCGCGGAAACAAACCCGGACCAGCCGCCCACGGCCACGCCCGCTGAGAAGAACGCGAACACGGGAACGGCAATGCCCGCCGAGATGGGCCGGAAACGGTGTTCGAAGATTTCCGCCAGGCCGGGACCTGCGCCGGGGCCGCCGCCGGCCTGCGAGCGGATGACCGGAACGGCGAAGCCCAACAGCACCCCGGCCACGGTGGCGTGGATGCCGGACGCGTGGACCAGCGCCCACGTCACGATGCCCAGCGGCAGCAGGATCAGCCACGCCGCGGCGGCCTTGCGGCCGAAGAAATGCCGGTACTTCTGGGCCAGGAATGCGTACAGGCCCAGCGGGATGAGGGCCAGGAGCAGCGGAGTGACCTGGATGTCGGTGGAGTAGAAGAACGCGATGATGCTGATGGCGATGAGGTCATCCACCACGGCCAGGGTGAGCAGGAAGATGCGCAGCGCGCTGGGCAGGTGGGAGCCGATGATGGCCAGCACGGCAACAGCGAAGGCAATATCCGTCGCGGTGGGGATGGCCCAGCCGCGGAGGGTCTCGGGGCTTGTCAGGTTGATCGCGGCGTAAATCAGGGCCGGGACCACCACGCCCCCGGCCGCGGCAGCTACCGGAACGATCGACTTTTTGATCTCCCGCAGGTCCCCGGCCACAAACTCGCGCTTGAGTTCCAGGCCCACCAGGAAAAAGAAGATGGCCAGCAGCCCGTCGGCGGCCCACGCGCCGAGGCTCAGTTCCAAATGCCACGGTTCATAGCCGAACTTCAGGTCCCGGAGCGCAAAGTAGGAGTCCGACGCCGGGGAGTTGGCCCAGATGAGGGCAATCACCGCTGCGGCCACCAACAGGGCGCCGCCCACGGTTTCCTTGCGGAGGATCGCACCGATCCGGAGGGCTTCGGAGTAGCTGCCCCGGGAGAAAACACGGGACTGGGGTGTTTGATTCATGAACTGGTCCTTCGCGGAGGGGTCGACAAAACTATGCCGACCAGACTTCCCGGCGCACCTTCGCTCCATCTTACGGGCCGCCGTCGGGCGCGGGAAAACTGGCAGAAAACCGCGGCAACGGGCAAGTTCCCAGAAAAAAGTAAGGTTGCTCACAATTTTTCCCATCCAACCCGTCCACGGCACCGAAGTACAGATGTCCCTCAACTGGGACGACAACGTCACTTGTATGAGGAGAATGCTTTCCGATGAACAAGACTCTGCGCTTCCTCGCTGTTCCCACCCTCGCCCTCGGTGCGCTGGCACTGTCCGGCTCCCCCGCCATGGCAGCCGACCAGTCCTACCAGTCCACGCTGGGCCAGATCAACGGCAGCTCCGCCTCCGGCACCATCACGGTTGATGTCACGGGCAACCAGGCCCACGCTGTACTGAAGGTTTCCGGCCTCGCCCCCACGTTCATGGATGCGCCGTACCCGCACGTCCAGCACATCCACGGCGGCGCGCAGGGCGTCTGCCCGGCACCGGGCGCTGACGCTGATGGCGACGGCGTCATCTCCACCACCGAAGGTGCACCGAGCTACGGCGGCATTGTCACCACGCTCTCCACCAGCGGCGACACCAGCCCGGCCGCAGGGCTGGACCTGAAGCTCGCAGGCCAGGGCGCCAGCTACACGGTGGACCGGACCTTTGAGCTGAGCCCGGACACCAAGGCTGCCCTTGAAGCCGGTACCGCCGTTGTGGTGGTCCACGGCCTCGATCCCGCCACCCTGAGCGCTGCCGGCCAGGCCGCCAAGTCGGACCTGGTCCCCACCCTGCCGCTGGCCGCCACTTCCCCCGCACTGTGTGGAACGCTGAAGGCCGGCATGGCAATGCCGTCCGGTGGCGTTGACACCGGCGTGGCCCAGGAAACCGGCGGCACCAACGCCGGCGCCCTGGCCCTGGGCGGCGGGCTGGTCCTGATGGCCGCAGCCGGCGGCACCTACATGGTCCGCCGCCGCACCGCCAACGCAGCCGCGTAATCACACTGTGATGCATCCGAAATCCGGTCGCCGCGGGGGCCTTCGGGCCCTGGCGGCGGCCGGGCTTCTGCTCCTCACCGCCGGCTGCGCTGCCGGAACGCCCGACGCCGGCCCCGCACCCACCGCCTCTACCGCACCGTCCGCGACTGCTTCCGCCAGTCCCTCGGCCGCGGTGCCCACGCCACCGGCTCCAGCAGCCCCGGCCGTTCCGGCCACAACGGCAGCCCCTGAACTTCCGGTCCTGGCCAGGTCCGAACCGGTACGGCTTGAGATCCCGTCCATCAGCCTGCGCACGGACCTGCTGAGCCTGGGCCTACGGGAGAACGGCTCGCTGGAGGTTCCCCAGGACACCGGCAACGGTGCCCCCGCCGGCTGGTACAACGGATCGCCGTCGCCCGGCGAGCGCGGACCGGCCATCATGCTGGGCCACGTGAACGCCCTCGGCGGTAACAAGGGCGTCTTCGCGGACCTCCGCCAGCTCACCCCGGGCACCGAGATCAACGCGGTCCGGGCCGATGGCAGCACCGCCACGTTTGTGATGGACCGTGGCGCCGTCTACGGCAAGGACAACTTCCCCACCTTCGAGGTCTACGGCAACACCGCCGGGCCCGAGCTCCGGCTCATCACCTGCGACGGCTACGATCCGGCCACCGGCCTCTTCGACGACAACTACGTGGTCTACGCGAAACTCAAGTGATCCACCCGGGCTGGACTTCCCAGCCTGACAACCGGCCGCACGCCCCCAGGGCAGGCGGCCAGGACGGAAGAGTCATGAAGAAGCACGCTCCCCTGCTGGCGTCCCTGGCACTGTCGTCCCTGCTGCTCTCCGGCTGCGCTGCAGCGGCGGGCGCCCCCGGGCAGGTGACCGGGCCGTCGTCGGACGCTGCTTCCTCCGCAGCCGCCTCCCCCTCCGGAAGCCATGCGGGCGGGCACCACGGCGGCGGAACGTCCTCGCCCCGGCCTGCCGACGGACCCAGCGAGGCCGCCAAGATGGTGTGCGGTGACCAGCCGATGGAGCGGCTCACCACCATCCTCAAGCTGGATACCGACCCGCACACCATCAACAGCTGGGCGGACAGCACCTTCACCTGCATCTACCACCTGGACGAAGGCGCCCTGGAAATCTCGGTGAAGGAAGCAGCGGACCAGACCACGGCCTTGAAGTACTTCGACGCCATGCAGGCCCTGGCCAAGGACGCCAAACCCATCACCGGGCTGGCCAACCTGGGCTTCCCGGCGTACGAAACGGCAGACGGGTCCGCCGTGTTCCAGAAGGACAATTTCGTGCTCCAGGTGGACGCATCGGACCTACCGGCCACCCTGGGGCCGGACGCCATCACCCGCAACGGCCTGGCCTACCAGCTGTCCACCACCATCCTGGCCTGCTGGGTGGAACACCACTCCTGACTCCTCAGGCACAAAAAGTTGTTCCGCCGTCCATCCGGACGGCGGAACAACTTTTTTGCTGTGGTTGCTGGTGCTACTTCGCCAGGAAGTTCACGACGGCGGCATTCCACTCGTCAGCGTGGCTGACGTTGCAGCCGTGCGGGGCATCCTTGATCACGTGCAGTTCGCTGTTGGAAAGTGCTGCGTGGGTGCGGGCACCGGAGCCACGCAGCGGCACGGTGGCGTCGCCGTCGCCGTGCAGGACGAGGACGGGCACGCCCACCTTGGGCAGGTCCTCCCGGAAGTCGGTGCCGGCGAAAGCCGCCATGCAGGCGAGCGCGGCCTTTTTATCCGCCTGAAGGCAGAGCGCCAGGGCTTCCTGGCGCTGCTCCTCGGTGACCTTGAGGACGCCATCGACGGAAAAGAAGTCCTTGGTGAATCCGTCATAGAAGGCATCCTGGTCCTTGGTCAGGTCGGCCGTCATTCCCTCAGCCTGCTCCTTGGTGAGTGGCCCGTCGGGGTTGTCCTCGCCGTGCATCAGGTACGGCGGCACGGCCGAGGCGAAGACTGCGCTGCGGACCCGGTCCGCACCGTATTTGCTGAAGTAGCGGGCCACTTCGCCGCCGCCCATGGAGAAGCCCACCAGGGTGGCATCCTGCAGGTCCAGCTGTTCCACCACCGCGTGCAGGTCCTCCGCGAGGGTGTCGTAGGTGTACCCGGTCATGGGCTTGTCACTCCTGCCGAAACCGCGCCGGTCGTACGTGACCACGCGGTAGCCGGCCGCCTGAAGGGCGGGCACCTGGTCCTTGAACGCTTCGCCTGACAGCGGCCACCCGTGGATCAGGACCACCGGACGGCCGGAGCCGCCGGTGTCGTCAACGTGCAGGTTGGTGTCCTTGAAAAGTCCGTGATGCGCAGTAACTTCGGTCATGGCTTACCTCTCGGTAGGGATGCTCCAGGCCAGGAGGTGGCCCGGATGCCCCTTATTCGTAAGCCTGCTGACTTTTGGATGGGTGGGGGTGGTTCCATGCTGTGCTGGCGCGGCTAAGAGGCCAGCGCCCGGACCGCAGCATCGAGGTAGTCGTGGGCCTGCGGGGCGCCGGCCAGCTGCACCAGCTCGGTGGCCACCACCACCAGCTTGATGTTCCGGTGGCTGCTGTTGCGGGCCAGGACCTTGAAGGCGCTCTCCGCGGAGATCTTCAGCTGGCCCATCAGGATCCCGCAGGCCTGGTCCACCACGCTGCGGGTGGACAGCGCCCCGGCCACCGCGTCCCTGGAGCTCTGCTCCGTTTCCCGCTGCAGGGTGGTGGTCAGATCCACCATGATGCCCTCCATGGCCACCACCTTCCCGGACGCGTCCAAAATGGCGTCGCCGGACGATAGCACCCGCCGGGTCCGGCCCCGAGCATCAATGATCCGGTGGTACATGCAGAAATAGCCGCCGTCCTGCGCCACCTGCGTCACGATGTCCCGGCACTTGGCGCGGTCATCAGGATGTTTGTGGGCGAACAGCAGCGCGACGCTGGGCACCACCTCACCGCGCTGGTAGCCGTGCAGCTGGTACATGCCGTCAGACCAAGTGAACGTCCAACCGGGCAATTCCACCCGGAAGCTACCGGCGACACATTCGGTGTCACCCAGCGCACTTGAATACGTATAAGGACTTACCTGTTTCATCCGGGCCGCCTCCTGGGTCGGCTTCAGCCCGGCAAGCGGGACTGAGTCCGATCGCGTTACCTTCATTATGGTCCTCCTGCTCCCCCGTGGGTAGCTTCGGGGGCCCTTGGTTCTGGAGGGCACGACGGCGGCACCCGCCCGGGTGGGCCGGCGCCGGGCCCCCGCGTGTTAAGTTGAAAAACAAAGACCCCACCGGCTGGAGCGAGAAATTTCCTTGGACACGTCCGACCCCGTACGAATCCTGACCGTCTGCACCGGCAACATCTGCCGGTCGCCGGTGGCCGAACGGCTGCTGCAGACCGGGCTGAACCAGGTGGTGCCGGGCGGCTTCGAAGTGACCAGCGCCGGAACCCGGGCCATGGTGGGCGATCCGATGCAGCCGTTGTCGGCGGACATGGTGCGGACGTACGGCGGCGAACCGGAGGGTTTCACCGCCCGCCAACTGACCCCCGGGATCCTGCGCGGAGTGGACCTGGTGCTCACCATGACCTCCGGGCACCGCGGCGAGGTCCTGCAGCTGGACGCCTCGATGCTCAAACGGACCTTCACCATCCGCGAGTTCGCCCGCATGCTCAACGTGCTGGACGAGCGGACCGCGGCGAAGGTGGCGGCCCCCGCACCCGCTGCCGACGGCAACGCAGCCCTGTGGCGGTCCCTGCCAGCGCGCGCGGCCGGGGTACGGCACCTGTCGCTGCCCGGCGACAGTGCGGAAAACGACATCATCGACCCCTACCGCCGGGCTCCCGAGGTGTACCACCAGATGGAGGACGAGCTGGCGCCGGCCATCATTTCCATCCTGCGGCACGCCCGGCTGAACGCCCCCGCCTAGGACCACTTGCCCTATCACTCCGGGTCGCTAAAACCCCGGTTTAAGGACCATAGGTGATAGCGCAACGGGGTTGGCGGGCTGCTTCCCGGTTCCGGAGGTGACAGTTTGGCCAACTCCATAGCCAAAAGGGCCGTGCCGGGCGGACACTGATCCCACTACTGCACAGCGAAGTGGGGGACGACATGAGCTCAGCCGGCGGCCTGGCCCTGGCCCTGCACCGGCGGCGTTGGATAGCGGCCCTCCTGGCGGTCGCCCTGGCCGTTGTGGCCGTCGTCGCGGCCATCAACCTCACCCGGACCGGCGCGGAAAACCCGCCCGTCACGGCCCAGGACCTGCCGCTGCCCGTCACCGAATCACCCACGGCAACGGCCGACGTCGGCCCCTCCCCCGCGGTGCCCCTGCCGGAGCCCATCCCGGACCTGCCGGCCGCTGCCATGAACGTTTTGGTGATCGGCAGTGACAGCCGCGCCAGCGCTCGGGAGGCGGCCGCGTTCACGGCGGCGACCGGCGAGTCCATCGACCACCGGGCGGACACCATCATGGTGGCCCACATCCCTGCCGACCGGAGGTCCCTGTCCCTCGTGTCCATCAACCGGGACCTCTGGGTGGAGATCCCTGACTACGGCGGGGCCAAGATCAATGCCGCCCTGGAGGTGGGCGGGATCGACCTGACGGCACGGACCGTGGAGTCGCTGCTGGGCATCTCGATCGCGCACACCGTAATGCTGGACTTCCACGGATTCCGGGGCCTGACCGATGGGCTGGGCGGCATCGATGTGCCCGTGGCGCTGCCGTTCCAGTCCACGCACGACACCGGGCACGTCTTCACTCCCGGGATCAACCACCTGGACGGGCAGGCCGCCCTGGAGTTTGCCCGCGAACGCTACGCCTTTGTGGACGGCGACTTCCAGCGGGTCCGCAACCAGCAGGTCCTGGTCCGCGCCATCCTGGCCCGCCTCACTGCCGGCGGAGCGCTGAACGATGTCACGGCGGTCAGGTCCCTGGTGGAGTTTGCAGGCTGCTGCCTGACCGTGGATAAGGGCTTCGACCCATTGCAGGTGGCCGTACTGGCCTACAGCCTGCGGAACCTGGACGTCAATGCGATCGGGACCATGACCCTCCCCACCGCCGGAGACGGATTCGTGGCGGGACAGTCGGTGCTGTTTCCCGATTACGGCGGGGTCGCGGCCGTGGGTGCTGCGCTGCGGGACGGCCGGATCGCGGAACTCACGGCGCCGTAAGGCTCCCCCCGGGAGCCCCCGTTTGATGTCCGGCCTGATGGGTACGGCCACAATAGTGTCCCTGCATCCTGCACGGGCTGTTTGAACGGGGTGAACCTTTATGAACAACGACGACGGGCTGACCGCGGAGGTCCGGCAGGCCGGGGCCGTGGAACTGCTGCTGATCCGGCACGGCGAGAGCGAAGGCAACGTCGCCGCGAGCGCGGCGGACCAGGCGGCGGTGGAGGTCATCGACGTGCCCGCCCGCGACGCGGACGTCAGCCTCTCCGGCACCGGCCGGGACCAGGCGGCGGCGTTGGGCCGGGCGCTGGCCAGCATTCCGTCTGACCGGGTGCCGGACCTTGTGGTGTCCTCGCCGTATGCCCGGGCCCGGCAAACCGCCCGGATCGCCGTGGAAGAAGCCGGGTGGCCGCTGCAACTGCGGACCGATGAACGGCTCCGGGACCGGGAACTGGGCATCCTGGACATGCTGACCCGGTACGGGGTGGAGCAACGCTTCCCGGCGGAAGCCGAACGTCGGCTCTGGCTGGGGAAGCTCTACTACCGGCCGCCTGGCGGGGAATCGTGGGCGGATGTGGCCCTGCGGCTGCGCTCCGTCCTGGCCGAACTGAACACGGCCGGTACCGGACACCGGGTGGTGCTGGTCTGCCACGACGCCGTCATCCTGTTGTTCCGCTATGTCCTGGAGGGCATGTCGGAGGAGGAACTGCTGGACCTTGCCGCCGGCACCTCCGTGTTCAATGCGTCCATCACCCGGTTTGTCAGGCCGGAAGGACATGGACCGTGGACGCTGGAGAGCTTCAATGATGCAAGCCACCTGAGCGAACAGGGCGTATCAGTGACCGAGCATGCAGGAGACGCCAGTGTCCGCCCCCGCTGATTCCGGGCCCACGCTGGTGACCCCCTCCTTGCTGCGGGATTGGCCGCTGCCTGCGCCGGGATCGGACAAGTACTCGCGGGGGTCGGTACTGGTGATCGGCGGCGCGCGCGCAACACCGGGCGCCGCGCTGCTGGCCGGCAGGGCGGCGCTCCGGTCGGGAGCGGGGAAGCTGACGTTGGCAGTGGCTGCCTCCGCGGCGGTCCAGGTGGGGGTGGCCCTGCCCGAATGCGGGACGGTGCCCCTTCCTGAGTCAGCCGGCGGGTCGGTCACGGCGGACGGCGTGGAGCTCCTCGGCGAGGACCTGGACCAGGCCGATGCAGTGCTGATCGGTCCGGGCCTGGACGATCTCGATCTGGCCGGGGAGCTCCTGCGGGCGGTGCTGGCCCGGGAGGGATCCGCTGGTGGGGATCCCTCCGAAGGGGGTCCCGCCGTCGTGCTCGATGCTTTTGCCCTGGGCGCTTTGTCACGGCTGGAGACGGCACCGGATCAGTGGCGCGGGCGGCTGATCCTCACTCCCAACCCGACGGAAGCGGCGATCCTGTTGGGCCGGGACGTTGCTGACCTGCCGGCTGATGTCGCGGAGATTGCCCGCAGGTTCGGCGCTGTGGTGAGCTGCCAGGGGGTAGTCGCCGCCAGCGACGGCGGCCTGTGGGAGATCACCACGGGGTACGGGGGCCTTGGCACCTCCGGCAGCGGGGACGTGCTGGCGGGCTCGATCGCTGGCCTGCGCGCCCGCGGCACCACCGGCGCCCAGGCGGCCTGCTGGGGGACACATTTGCATGCGGCCGCCGCAGACCGCCTGGCCAGCAGGCTGGGCCCGCTGGGATTCCTGGCGGGCGAGCTGGCGGGCGAGCTGCCCGCCCTGATGCTGGAACTCAACACCTGACAGGCGCCCGGCTCCGGGCGTGTCAGCTCCGGGTGGGGTCCGGACGCAAGGGTGCCGGGCCGGGGTCGGGCACCGGCAGGGGTCCCGGCGGGTCCGGGGCGTGGAAGGGATCGGGCGACGGCGGCCCGGGGTAGCCGGGCTGCGTCGGGTCCGGTGTGGTGGGCCCTGGCTCGGGCGGAAACGGCTCGGGTTCGTGCACTGGCGGGATGGTCATGGAGCTTCCCTTCTCACGCTGGGGCGGATATGCCTTGGCTCGAACAGGATACGCCCGGCCCCGGCACCCCTTCCATCCCCCGTTGCCCTATCACCTATGGTCGTCAAACAGGCGGAATGGGAGCCATAAGTGATAGGGCAACGGGGGTGGGGGCCGGGGGTAGGGCAACGGGGGTGGGGGCCGGGGGTGGGGCGGGCGGGGATCACCCGGTAGCGAACGGGCCCCGGTTTGTCGGGGCCGGTGGATATATTGAAGCCATGACCTCCACGCCGCTCCAGGATTCCGCCAGCACCCCTGCACCCGTCAAGGCTTCACCGCCGGTGGCCAGGAAGGTCCCATCGGAGCGGACCCATCATGGGGACACGTTTGTGGACAACTACGAGTGGCTCCGGGACAAGGAATCCGCCGAGGTGGTGGCCCACCTGAAGGCTGAGAACGCCTACCAGGAAGCCGTCACTGCGGACCAGGAACCGCTGCGCGAGGCGATCTTCCAGGAGATCAAGGGCCGCACCCAGGAAACCGACCTCTCCGTCCCGCACCGCAAGGACGGCTGGTGGTATTTCAGCCGCTCCGTGGAGGGCAAGGAATACGGCATCCAGTGCCGCGTCAAGGCCACGGACTCTGCGGACAAGGTGGCTGACTGGACCCCGCCCGCCGTGGCGGCAGGGACGGACATTCCCGGCGAGGAAGTCCTCCTGGATGGCAACGTGGAAGCCGAAGGCCAGCCTTTCTTCTCCGTGGGCGGCTCTGCCGTGACGGTGGACGGCAACCTCTACGCCTACGCCGTGGACAACTCCGGCGACGAACGCTTCACTCTCCGCATCAAGGACCTGCGCACCGGTGAACCGCTTCCGGACGTCATCGAGAACGTGTTTTACGGGGTCTCCTTCTCCCCGGACGGCACCCGCATTTTCTACACCGTGGTGGATGACTCGTGGCGCCCGTACCAGGTGCGCGTGCACGTCCTGGGCACCCCGGTGGAGCAGGACACCGTGGTCTACCAGGAGGACGACGCCGCCATGTGGCTGGGCTTTGAGCTCTCCTCCGACCGGCGTTTCCTGGTCCTGGGCATCGGCTGCTCGGAATACAGCGAGACCCGGCTGCTGCGTTTCGATGATCCGGACCAGCAGCTGCATACCGTCATTTCACGTGATGAGCGGGTGCTCTACGAAGCGGAGCCGTTTGTGCTTGACGGACCGGACGGCGAAAAGTCCGCACGGATCCTCCTGACCCACAACCGGGATGCCATCAACTCGATGGTCTCCATCCTGGACCCGGCCGAGCTCGCCAAGCCGCTGGCGGAGCAGACCTGGCAGACCGTCATCGAACCGTCCGACCACGTCCGCGTCAACGGCGCGGGCCTCACCGCCACGCACCTGGTGGTGTCCATCCGGAAGGACACCATCGAGCGCGTCCAGGTGCTGGGGCTGGCCGGGCTGGGCACGCCGGCCCAGCAGGCACCCGTGGAGCCGGCCTTTGACGAGGAGCTCTACACTGCGGGCGTGGGCGGCGCGGACTACGCGGCGCCCGTGATCCGGCTGGGCTACACGTCCTACTTCACGCCGTCGCGTGTCTACGACTTTGTGCTGCCCACCCCTGAGCTGCCAGCCGGTGAGCTGCTGCTCCGCAAGGAAAGCCCCGTGCTGGGCGGCTACGACGGCAGTGACTACGTGGCAACCCGGGAATGGGCTGACGCCGCTGACGGCACCAGGATCCCGCTGTCGGTCCTGCGGCACAGGACCGTTCCGCGGGACTCGACGGCGGCCGGCCTGGTTTACGGGTACGGCTCCTATGAGATGAGCATGGATCCCGGTTTCGGGATTGCCCGGCTCTCCCTGCTGGACCGCGGCGTGGTGTTTGTGATCGCGCACATCCGCGGCGGCGGCGAGCTGGGCCGGCACTGGTACGAGGACGGCAAGAAGCTCACCAAAAAGAACACCTTCACTGACTTTGTTGACGCCACGGACTGGCTGGCTGGCTCCGGCTGGGTGGACCCGGCCCGGATTGTTGCCCTGGGCGGCTCTGCAGGCGGCCTGCTGATGGGTGCCATCGCCAACATGGCGCCGGAGAAGTACGCCGCAGTGGTGGCCCAGGTGCCGTTTGTGGACGCGCTGACCACCATCCTGGATCCGGAGCTGCCGCTGTCCGCGCTGGAGTGGGAGGAATGGGGCAATCCCATCACCGACCCCGAGGTGTACGCGTACATGAAGTCCTACACCCCATACGAGAACGTGCGTGATGTGGCGTACCCGCGGATCGCTGCTGTGACCTCCTTCAACGACACCCGGGTCCTGTACGTGGAGCCGGCCAAATGGGTGCAGGAACTGCGGAACCACACCACCGGATCCGAACCGGTGGTGATGAAGATCGAAATGGACGGCGGCCACGGCGGCGCGTCCGGCCGGTACGTCCAGTGGCGCGAGCGGGCCTGGGATTACGCCTTCATCGCGGACTCCGTGGGCGCCAAGGAACTGCTGCCGGGGGCCGGACTGAAATAGCCCTGGCCGGTTCCGCGCAGCAGGCGCGGAACCGGGTAGTCCGTGCCGGAAATCCAGGTACCGCGCGCTCTGGCATGCTGCCGGAGCCAGGCCTATGGTTCACAAAACACACAAAATATGTGTGCTGCATTCCGCCGGATGGAGAAGCAGCCGTGAACGGACCGAAAAACCCAGCAAAGCCGCGGACCGCCGGGTTCTGGCACCGCGCCACCGTCATCCTGGCGAGCGCCGCCGTCGTCATGGCGGGCACCGTGGCGCTGCATCCCGTGCTGGCGGAACTGCTGCCGGGCAGCACCGACGCCGCCGAAGCCGCACCGATCCCCGCGGTTGCCGGCGAACTGCACGTCACGGCGGCCGGCGACTATTCAAGCTCCACGGCGGCAGCGGACGTCCTGGCCCGGGTGGGGCAGCTCAAACCGGACCTGCACCTGGCCATGGGCGACCTCTCCTACGGCGCCACCGGGGCGGAGCAGGCCTGGTGCGATTTTGTCACCTCCCGCACCGGGCCGGGCTTCCCGTTCCAGCTGGTCTCCGGCAACCATGAGAGCAACGGCCAGAACGGCAACATCAACGACTTCGCCGCCTGCCTGCCCAACCAGCTGCCCGGCGCCGTGGGGACCTACGCGCGCCAGTACTACGTGGACGTCCCGCAGCAGAACCCGTTGGTGCGCTTTGTGTTCATCTCCCCCGGCATCCCCTTCCCGGACGGCACCTGGGATTACGCGGCCGGCAGCGCCCGGTACAACTGGACAGCTGCGGCCATTGACGGCGCCCGGTCCGCTGCCATCCCGTGGGTGGTGGCATCAATGCACGCCCCCTGCCTGTCCATCGGCCAGTACAGCTGCGTTGCCGGCACCGACATCACCAACCTGCTGCTCAACAGGAAAGTGGACCTGGTCCTGAACGGCCACGAACACCACTACCAGCGCAGCAAGCAGCTCGCCGTTGCCGCCGGCTGTGCCGGGCTGCAGCCCGGCACCTATAACCCGGCCTGCGTCCGGGACACTGACAATTCCCTGGCCAAGGGCGCCGGCGCCATCTTCGCCACGGTGGGGACCGGCGGCGTGGCGCTCCGGGACGTCAACACCGCGGATCCGGAAGCGCCGTACTTCGCGGCCTATTCCGCCCTGAACGCCAGCCCCAGCCACGGGCTGCTGGACCTGAAATTCACGGAATCAACCCTCAGCGCCGGCTTCGTCGCCACCGACGGCGCTTTGTCGGATGCTTTCACCGTCGGGGCCACGGGCACCAACACACCGCCCACGGTTTCCTTCACGCCGTCGTGCACCGGCCTGACCTGCGGGTTCAACGCCGCCGCGGCCAGCGACCCGGACGGGACGATCACCAACTACGCCTGGGACTTCGGTGACGGCAGCAGCGGCACCGGTGTCTCGCCGTCGCACGCCTACGCGGCCGCCGGCACCTACAACGTCACCCTGACGGTCACGGACAACGGCGGCGCCACCGGCACGGCCACCCAGGCCATTACGACGGCGGCCGGCACCGGCCCGTTCGCGCAGGACACGTTCACCAGGACAGTGAGCAACGGGCTGGGCAGCGCGGAAACCGGCGGGGCCTGGACAGTTGCGGGCAGCGCCGGCAACTACTCCGTGGCCAACGGCACGGGACGGCTGCGGATCCCCACGGCCGGGTCGGGCAACACCGTGGCCCTGGGATCGGTCAGTTCGTCCGCCACCAACCTGACTCTGGAGCTCGCCACCGACAAACCCGCTTCGGGCTCCGGGCTGTACCTCTCCGTGGCGGGACGCCGGATTGCCGGCGCCGGCGAATACCGTGCCAAGGCGGGCCTGACCGCCACGGGCGCCGTGAACCTGTCCCTGGTCAGGACCAACGCCGGCGGCACCGAAACCGTGATCCAAACAGGCACCACCATCGTGGGCCTGAACTACGCCGTGGGCGACCGCCTGGCCGTCCGCCTCCAGGTCACCGGGACCGGCACCACCACCGTCCGGGCGAAAGTCTGGGAAGTGGGAACAGCCGAACCGGTCAACTGGCAACGGTCCGCGACGGACACCACGGCGGCGCTGCAGGCACCCGGCGGCATCGGCCTGATGACGTACCTCTCCAGCAGCGCCACCAACGCCCCCGTCACCGTGCTGCTGGACAACGTCACGGCGGGTGCTCCGTAGCCGGCGCCGGTAACATCGGTCCGTGCCCGGGCGTGCGGGTACCCAAACAATGCTAATCATGCTTACTATTGGCTGGCGTCGGGCTGCCCGCTGGGGGCAGGTCAACCCGCGCGGACCGGAGGTTGCCCAAGCATGGAACAAGAATTGCGTCCCCTCACCGACGACGAACTCCTGTCAGAGCAGGCCACCGCCTTGCCGGACAAGGAAGTTGCCTCCGTCCTGGACCTGAACGCCGATCTGGACCTTGGCATCGACGCCGCCGCCCCGATCGATCTGGCCGTCGCGGCGAACGCCAACGTCGCCGCCCCGATCGACGCCGCCGCCTCCGCCAACATCCTTTCCTTCGGCTCCGAATCCCAGGCGCTTGCGGACCAGGGCGTCATGATTGACCAGGGCATCGTGGCGGACGCCGATGCCGGGTCCACGCAGGACAGCGTGATCAACCAGGGCAATGACACGGTCGACGGCGGCACTCCCGAAGACACCGCCGGCGGCGCTTCCGAAGGTGGCAGCGTCCTCCCCGACGGTTCCCTGCCGGACGGCACCCTGCCGGATGTGGGCGCTGTGCCCGCCGATCCCGCAGCCGCATTGGACGGGGACCTGCTGAACGTCAACGTGGATCTGGCCGCAGACGCCGACATTGCGGCCCCCATCAACGGCGCCGTCGCAGCCAACGCCAACGTGGCAGCCCCGATAGACGCTGCTGTGGCTGCCAACATCGGCTCGATCGACAGCGACGCCTTCGCCGTGGCCGACCAGGACGCCCTGATCACCCAGCACATTGAAGGCGAAGCGAACGCCTCCGCTGACCAGCAGTCCAACCTCGAACAGTAAGAACGGATGAGCCTGACCACCGGCGGGCCGCGCCCCGAGGCCGGCCCGCCACTGTCCCCTGCCGAAACTCCCGCCACACAGCGGCGGAATCCTTCCCACGCCGACGGCGTGCAGCTCCTTGGCCAGTCCGAAGGCTCCGGCTACCGCGAAGCGCCGTATCTGGTGCGCCGCGCTGACGGCCAGACCCTGCAGCTGACCCGGCTGCTCTACCTGGTGCTGGCGGCGGCGGACGGAAGCCGGAGCGAGGCCGAAATCGCCCACCACACCAGCCAGGGCTTCGGCAGGCTGGTCAGCGCGGCGAACGTGGGCACCCTGATGCAATCGCAGCTGCTGCCCATGGGCCTGCTCCGGCTGGCGGACGGCTCGGAGCCGGAGGTCAGGAAAGCGGACCCCCTCCTGGGCATGCGTTTCCGTTTTACGGTGACGGACCCGGAACGCACCCGCAGGATCACCGCCCCGTTTGCGGTGCTGTTCAACCCGCTGATCGTGGTGGCCGTGACGGCGGCATTCCTGGCCGCCAGCTGGTGGGTGCTGATGGTGCGGGGGCTGGGCTCCGCCACGCACGAGGCGTTCGCGAACCCGGTCCTGCTGCTGTTGGTTTTTGCTGTCACCATCCTTTCGGCCGGTTTCCACGAATTCGGCCACGCCGCCGCTGCCCGCAGGGGTGGCGCAACACCCGGTGCCATGGGGGCCGGGCTGTACCTGATCTGGCCCGCCTTCTTCACCGACGTCACCGATTCCTACCGGCTGGGCCGGGGCGGCCGGCTCCGCACTGACCTGGGCGGGCTCTACTTCAACGCGATCATCGCCGTCCTCATCACAGGGCTGTGGTGGGCCACGGGCTTCGATGCGCTGCTGCTGGTGGTGGTCACCCAGCTCCTGCAGATGGTCCGGCAACTGCTGCCGCTGGTGCGGTACGACGGGTACCACATCCTGGCGGACGCCACCGGCGTCCCCGACCTGTTCCAGCGCATCAAGCCCACGCTGCTGGGCCTGCTGCCGTGGCATTGGGGGAAACCCGAAAGCCGCGCGCTCAAGCCGTGGGCACGCGCCGTGGTGACGCTCTGGGTGCTCATTACGGTTCCGCTGCTCCTGTTCAGCGTGGCCATGATGGTGCTTTCCCTGCCGCGGCTGCTTGGCACCGCCTGGGCCAGCGCCGCCACGCAGCAGGGCCTGCTCGCCGCCAGCCTCGCCGCCGGGGACCCGGCTGGCGTCGCGGTGCGCGCCCTGGCGATCGCCGCCGTCGTCCTCCCCGTCCTGGGCATGCTGTACATCTTCCTGCGGCTGCTCCGGCAGCTGGTCACCGGCCTGTGGCGCAAAACGGCCGGCCGGGCGCTGCACCGGACGGCAGCCATGGGTGCCATCGTGGCGCTGCTTGCCGGGCTGGCCTGGGCATGGTGGCCCGACGGCGGGACGTACCGGCCCGTGCAGCCGTACGAACGCGGCACCCTCGCCGACGCCGCGGCCACTGTCCTTCCGCAGGGCAGCACCATCCTGCGCGAAGGCACTGCCGGCAGCACCGTGGCGCTGTGGCCCCAGGGTGAGCCCATGCCCACCCGGGACAACCCACGGCTGGGGATGGTGCTGGTTCCGGCCGAAAAGGCGGCGGCAGGGTCCGCGCAGCCCGCCGGCTCCGGGACGGATGCGGCGCCGTCGTGGGTGTTCCCGTTCGACCGGCCCGCCGCGCCCGAAGGCTACGGCAACCAGGCCCTGGCGGTCAACACCACTGACGGTTCGGTCAAGTACAGCGTGGCGTTTGCTCTGGTGTGGGCCGACGACGGCGGGCCCGTGGACACCCGCAACGAGGCCTACGCGTTCGCCGACTGCGCGGACTGCGCGGCCGTGGCCGTCGGCTTCCAGGTGGTGCTGATTGTGGGTGAGGCGGACGTTGTTGTTCCGGAAAACCTGTCCGCGGCAGCCAACTACAACTGCAGGGACTGCCTCACGTACGCCTTGGCAAGCCAGCTGGTCCTGACGCTGGACGGCCCCCTCGGCACGGACAGCCAGGGGCAGCTCGAGGCACTGTGGGCGGAGATCGCCGACTATGGCCGGACCCTCCGCAACCAACCGCTGGCCTCCATCCAGGGCCGGCTTTCGGCCTACAAGGACCGCATCACTGCGATCGTCAAAGCTGATCCCGCTGCGGCCAGGACCGCGCCGCCCACCGGACCCTCCCCGGCCACTTCCCCCGGCCCGGGCGCAACGCCTGCCCCGGGGGCAACGCCCGGCCCGGGCGCAACGCCTGCCCCCAGCCGCCAGCCGGCCACCGGCGCCACAGGCTCCAGTTCCGGCTCCGGTTCCGGCAGCGCACCGGTTCCAGCGGGAACGGCACCGGCCCCGGCGGCCCCGGCAGGGACTGCCCCTACCAGCGCACCGGCGACGCAACCCGCCATAGGGGGCCTGCCGGCGTCGGACGCACCCGTTGAGCCGGCGGCCCCCACGGCGGATACTGGGGGCACGGCACCCGCCGGCGAGCCCCAACCCACCGCACCACCCCGCTAGGAGAGCAGATGTCATTGAGCAAGGGAACGTCCGTGGAATGGAACACGCCGCAGGGCATGACGCACGGGAAAATCGTGGAAAAGAAGACCAGCGACTTCGAACTGGACGGCAACACGCACCGCGCCAGCAAGGACGAGCCGCAGTATGTGGTGGAGTCGGCCAAAACCGGTGCACGCGCCGCGCACAAGGCCTCGGCCCTGAGCGAGAAGAAGTAGCCGTGGCCGCCCGGCACGAGGTCCTGATTATCGGCGGTGGCAACGCCGGGATCTCCCTGGCCGCGCGCCTGCACCGCTACGGCGTCACGGATGTGGCGGTGGTCGAGCCCAAGGACCACCACCTCTACCAGCCGCTCTTCTCCCATATCGCCGGCGGGCGGGCGCAGGCCACGGAAGCCATCCGCAGCCAGCTGTCCGTCACCCCGACGGGCGTCACGTGGATCCACGACGGCGCCGCCGCCATCGACGCCGACGCCAACACCGTGACCCTGGCCTCCGGCGCCGAAGTGGCCTACGGACAGCTGGTGGTGTGCCCGGGCCTGCAATATGACTGGGACGCTGTGCCCGGGCTGGCCGAGGCCGTCCACTCGGCGCACGGCTCGTCGCACTACGAGTTTGAGCTGGCGCCCAAGACCTGGACCCTGCTCAGCGGCATGACCTCCGGGACCGCCGTGTTCACCATGCCGGCCGGGCCCATCAAGTGCGGCGGCGCCAGCCAGAAACCCATGTACCTTGCCTGCGACTACTGGCGCGAACAGGGCGTACTGGACAGCATCCGCGTGGTGATGGTCCAGCCCTACCCCACCGTGTTCGGTGTCCCCGAAATAGACGACGAGCTGGACCGGAAGATTGCCGAATACGGCATCGAACTCCGGACCAACAGCGAGCTGGTGGCAGTGGACGCCGGCTCGCAGGTGGCCACCATCCGGGACACCGGGTCCGGGGCGGAGGAAGCCCTCCGCTACGACGTCCTGAACGCCGTGCCGCCGCAGTCGGCGCCGGACTGGCTCAAGGCCACGGACCTGCCGGCGCCGGGCGAACCGGGCGGCTTCGTCGACGTGGACCGGCAGACCCTGCGGCACCTCCGCTACCCCAATGTCTGGTCGCTGGGCGACGCCGCCGGCACCACCAATTCAAAGTCCGGCGGGGCCCTGCGCAAGCAGACCAAGGTGGTGGCGCAGAACCTCGTCGCCGCCCGGAAGGGCAAGGCGCTGCCGGCCAAGTACGACGGGTACTCCGTCTGCCCCTTTACGGTGTCGCGCTCCACGGTGGTGTTCGCGGAGTTCGATGACCGGTACCGCCCCCGGCCCAGCATCCCCCGCGTCCCCACCTGGAACGAGAGCCGGCTGTCCTGGGTGGTGGACCGGGACATCTTCCCGCAGGTCTACTGGAACCTGATCCTGAAGGGCCGGGCGTGAACGGGTTCCCGCCGTGGGTTAGGTGGCCGCGGGGAGATTGACGACTGCGGCCGTCGCCTCCGCGATGGCCCGCTCCTCATCGGTGGGGACCACCAGGACCGGCAATCCTGACTCCGGCGTGGAAATCACGCGCGGTTCCCTGGTCCGGACACTGTTCAGGCCGGCGTCGAGCTCCACACCCAAGGCACTTAGCCGGTCCGCCACGAGGGCACGGAACTGGTGCGAGTTCTCGCCGATGCCGGCGGTGAACACCAGCGCCTTCGCCCCGCCCACGGCCACGTGGTAGCCGCCGATGTACTTGGCCAGCCGGTAGGACGTGACGGCCAGGGCGGTGGCTGCCCTGGCGTCGCCGGACTCCGCGGCGTCCACCACGGAGCGCATGTCATTGTTGTCGGCCAGCCCCTTCAGGCCGGACTCCCGGTTGAGCAGGGTGTCCAGGTCTTCCGGGGTCCAGCCTGCACGGCCCAGGAACACCAGGATGGAGGGGTCCAGGTCGCCGGACCGGGTGCCCATGACCAGGCCTTCGAGGGGAGTGAAGCCCATGGACGTGTCCACCGAGTGGCCGCCGCGGATGGCCGTGACGGACGCGCCGTTGCCCAGGTGGGCGATCACGCCGTCGAACTCGTCCACGGGCAGGTCCAGCAGCGCGGCCGCCTGCCGGGTGACGTACTCGTGCGAGGTGCCGTGGAACCCGTATCGGCGGATGCCGTGGTTGGTGTAAAGCTCGTCCGGGACGGCGTACCGCCAGGCGTGCTCGGGGAGGGTGCGGTGGAAGGCGGTGTCGAAGACCGCCACCTGCGGCATGTCCGGCCATTTTTTGGCGATGGCCCGGATCCCCAGCACGTTGGCCGGGTTATGCAGGGGCGCCAGCGGGTTGAGCCGCTCGATGGCGCGGGTGATCTCGTTGTCGATCAGCACGGGTTCGGCGAACCGCTCGCCGCCGTGCACCACCCGGTGCCCCACGGCGTCGAGCGTCAGGTCGCCCAGGTCCTGCTGGATGGCGGCGTCCACCTGCTCCAACGCTTCGGCGTGGTCGCGCGGGCCCACGGTTTCGCCGTCCCCGCCGCCGCCGTTGCCCACGCCGATCTTTTCGATCAGGCCCTCCGTCAGGACGCTTCCCGCCGCCACGTCGCGCACCTGGTACTTGAGCGAGGATGAACCGGAGTTGATGACCAGTACGAGCATGAGTGGGGCCTCCTGAGCCGTGCGCCTGCAGTTCCGGTCCCAGCCTATCGGGCGGTCCCTCGCTGCTGCGGATCCTGCGCCGACCCTATCCTCCGGCGATGTCCCGCAGGGTCTGCAGGTGCGCACGCCAGGCGTCCGTGCCGGCTTTGGACAGGCTGGCGGAAGTGCGGGGCAGCTTGCCAACGAAGCTCTTGCGGATCTGCACATACCCGGCCTTCTCCAGGATGGACAGCTGCTTGCTCAGCACCGAGTCGCTGACCTGGATGGCATCGCGGAGGTCCTTGAAATCCATGGTCTCCGCCCCGGCCAGCGCCGCCATGATGGAAAACCTCACCGGCGAGTGGACCAGGTCATCCAGCCGGTGCCGCGGGTGTTCAGGACCAGTGCTCATGAGCGGAGTTCGCGGAGCGCCTGGGACAGGCCAAAGCCTGCAAGCACGACGGCGGCGCTCATGTAGTACGCCAGGTTGCCGTCGCTGAAGCGGACAACGCCCACCACGATGGCGAGCACGTACAGGAAGAAGAAGCCGAACAGGGAGGTCAGGAACCGGCGGGTGAAACCGGTTTTCGCGGACCGTTGGAAGATGGGAATGATGCAGGAGATCACTGCAGCCCAGACACCGATGGACCCGGCCAGCAGCGGGGCTCCGTAGCCTGTAGTGGCCACGATGTGGAAGCCGACCATCAGCAGCGAGCCCAGGATGGCCAGGCTGGTGAATGTGACGGCGGCCGGCCAGCCGGCGGTTCTGGTGGCCGATCTGCCGAGGCTTTCGGCGCGGGCCAGGAGCTCAAGTGCTTCGGCTGAGGTGGGGCTCTGGCTGTCCATGGTGTGCCTTCCGGTGGGTGCCTTGTTGTTGACTCCACCCTAAGAAAGTACTTTCTAATATGTCAAGTACTTTCCGGGGCTCAGCGGGAAAGTTCACATCAAACCACCCGCCGTTGCGAATGGCCGGACCGTGTGCTTATGGTCAACACACACGCTGCACCACGCCCGGGAGGAAATTCCATGCCGAACAGCACCAACCACACCGAAGACAACGACGCCACCAACACGGGGTCCAGCAGCACCGCGCCGCTTGACAGCGGGAAAGAGCAGGACGCCGGCTCCGGCACCAAGGATCCCACCGGCGTCGAAGGCGCCAACCCTGCCCTGGACGACACCGGAAGCGCCAAGGCGGGCCAGACCGGTGACGCGGCAGAGCAGCCGGAAAACCCTGCAGACCTGGACCTGACCCCGCAGGGGCTCTCCGACGAGCCCGCCAAGCAGGAGGACCCGGACAGCCCGGCCAAACCGGACAACAGCTAGTCCCGCAGGAGGCGGCGCCGGCACCTTAGCCAGGTGCCGGCGTCGTCCGTCTCCGCGGATTCCTGCGGCAGCGGCGCCGTGTCAGGCCTGCGCCTGGATGGCCGTGATGGCCACGGTGTTGACGATGTCCTCCACGGTGCAGCCGCGGGAGAGGTCGTTGACCGGTTTGCGCAGGCCCTGCAGGACGGGCCCCACGGCCACGGCGCCGGAGCTTTGCTGCACGGCCTTGTACGTGTTGTTGCCGGTGTTCAGGTCCGGGAAAATGAACACCGTTGCCTGCCCGGCCACTGTGGAGCCGGGCATTTTGGACGCGGCAATCGAGGCGTCCACGGCGGCGTCGTACTGGATGGGACCCTCGACAGCGAGGTCCGGGCGGCGCTGGCGCACCAGGTCGGTGGCCTGCCGCACCTCGTCCACGGCCTCTCCCGAGCCGGAGCCGCCGGTGGAGTAGGACAGCATGGCCACACGCGGCTCCACCCCGAACTGCACGGCGGTCTCCGCGGACGCCAGGGCGATGTCCGCCAGCTGCTCCACATTGGGATCGGGGTTCACGGCGCAGTCGCCATAAACCAGGACCCGGTCCGGCATCAGCATCAGGAACACCGAGGACACGATCTTCACGCCGTCCCGCGTTTTGACGAATTCCAGGGCGGGTCGGATGGTGTGGGCCGTGGTGTGTGCGGCCCCGGACACCATGCCGTCCACCACTCCCAGCTGGACCATCATGGTGCCGAAATAGCTGACATCCTGCATGATTTCCAGGGCTTTGGGCAAGTCCACGCCCTTGTGTGCCCGCAGCTCGGCGTACTTCTCCGCGAACTGCTGCCGGAGCGGGGATGTTGCCGGGTCCACCACGTTGATGCCGGAAAGGTCGATGCCGCTGCCTGCCGCCAGTTCGCGCACGTCGGTTTCCGGGCCCAGGACGGTCAGGTCGCAGACGTCGCGGCGGTGCAGGATCTCGGCAGCACGCAGGATCCTGACGTCCGTACCCTCGGGCAGGACCACGTGCCGCCGCTGGGTCCGGGCCCGTTCGATCAGGTCGTGCAGGAACCGCAGCGGGGTCATCCGCTCCGCCCGGGGCAGGTGCAGGCGTTCCACCAGCTCGGCTTCGTCAACGCGGCGGGACCACAGGCCCAACGCCGAGGCCACCTTGCGGCGGTGTCCGGACCAGATCTCGCTCCGGACCTCCGCCACCCGGCGGGCCGTGGTGTAGGTGTCCTGGCTGGAGGCAAAGACCGGGAACGGAGCCTGCGCCAGGAGCGGGTAGATGTTGGCGTCGGGAGCCAGCCCACCCGTGAGGATGAGGCCGGACGGCACCGGGAATTCAGGCGAGAAGGAGGACGCCAGGCAGGCCACCATCACGTCGGCCCGGTCGCCCGGCACAATCACCAGGGCGCCCTCGTCCAGCACGTTCAGGAAGTTGCCCACGTTCATGGCCGCCACCTTGATGTCCCGGACGTCCCGCTCCATGTCGGCGCGGCCGGCAATCTGCCGGACGCCCAGCGCCGCGGCCACCTCACCCGTGGTGGGGCGGGCAATTTCGTCCAGCTCGGGCAGCACGTACACGGGCCGGCCGGAGGCCCCGGGTTTCACGGCAGCGGCGATGTCCGCAAGGTCTTCCGGGTCGGCGCGGTTCACCATGATGGCCAGCAGCGAGCACTTTTCCGCCAGGAGCTCCTTCCTGGCAACCTCGACGGCGGCCGCAGCCTCCGCCACGGTCCGTCCCTTGGCGCCCACCACCGCCACCACGGGTGCGGCCAGGTTGTTGGCCAGGCGGGCGTTGAGGTCGAACTCGACGGCGGCGTCCTGGCCGGTGAGGTCCGTTCCTTCCACGATCACCACGTCGCAGTGCCGGGAAATTTCGGCGAAGATCTCGACGCAGCGGGCATCGATGTCAGCACGCCGGCCATCCGCCAGCAGGCCGCGGACCTCCTCGAACGTGAGCCCGCCGCGGCAGCGCTCATCCTCAAGGGCGAACCGGGACTTCATCAGGGCCACCATGGGATCGTCCGCCGCCACCTTGCCGTGGACCACGGGCTTGAAGAAACCGATCCTGTCCGCATGCCGGTGCAGGGTGTCCGCCAGGCCCAGGGCCACCAGGGATTTGCCCGAGCCGGGGGTGGTTGCGCTGACGTAAATGCCTTTGGCCATGGTCCGCCCTTTGCTGTTTGCTGGTGCCGGTCCATCCATCCTTGCACTTGTTGGCGGGCTTGGGCCGTCCCGCCCGCGTGGTGCCGGACACGCCCCCTGCGCGTGGCCCCCTCCCAGCCCCTCCTCACCCAACTGACTCGCAGTTGTTGTCGTTTTGCGCCCTCAAAACGACAACAACTGCGAGTCAGTTGGGGAGGGGCGCCCTTGACACCGGACCCCCCGATGGGATTACCTAATGAACATTCGGTAAATAAAGCTGGAGGCAATGACGCATGGCTGAAACAACACTGTCCGGGCTCCCCCATCCCATCCTGGCGAACGACCACGCCTCCGCCTGGATGGGCATCGAGGTCCTCGCCGTGGGCGACGGCCACGCCACCATCCGGATGACCCTCCGGCAGGAAATGCTCAACGGCTTCGGGATGGCCCACGGCGGAATGATCTTCGCCTTCGCCGACTCCGCCTTCGCCCTGGCCTGCAACCCGGCCAACCCGGCGCCCGGTGCGGAAAACACCATCACCGTGGCGTCCGGCGTCGACATCAACTTCCTCAAGCCCGCTTACCAGGGCCAGGTCATCACCGCGGCAGCCAGCCTCCGCTCCAGCGCGGGCCGCAGCGGCATCTACGACATCCAGGTGTTCGCCGCGGACGCAGCCGCAGACACCATCCCCGGCGCCCCCGGCGAACTCATTGCCGAGTTCCGCGGCCGCAGCCGCACCATCCCCAGGAAGTAGGAACGCCATGACCTTGCACGCCCCCGAAACACCCGTTTCCCCAACAGGCACAGGCGCCGACCTGGACCGCGAGGAAACCATCTCCCGCGACGAACTGGAAGCCCTGCAGCTCAGCCGCCTGCAGCACACCGTCGCCTACGCCTACGACCGCGTGCCGCTCTACAGGCGCAAGTTCGACGACGCCGGCATCCACCCCGCCGACCTCCGCGAACTCAGCGACTTGGGCAACTTCCCGTTCACCACCAAGGATGACCTCCGCGCCGAATACCCGTTCGGAATGTTCGCGGTGCCACAGCGCGATGTAGCCCGCATCCACGCGAGCTCGGGCACCACGGGCCGGCCCACCGTCGTCGGCTACACCAAACAGGACCTGGCCGACTGGGCCAAACTGGTGGCCCGCAGCTTCCGTGCCGCCGGCATCCGCCCCGGCATGAAGGTGCACAACGCCTACGGCTACGGGCTGTTCACCGGCGGCCTGGGCGCACACGCCGGCGCGGAAGCACTCGGCTGCACCGTGATCCCCATGTCCGGCGGCCAAACCGAACGCCAGATCCAGCTCATCCAGGACTTCCAGCCGGATGCGATCCTGGCCACCCCCACGTACCTGCTGACCATCGCCGACGCCATGGCGCACATGGGCATCGACCCCACCTCGACGTCGCTGAAGTTCGCGGTGCTGGGCGCCGAGCCCTGGACCCAGGAAATGCGGCACGAGCTCGAGGTCACCATGGACATCAAGGCCTGCGACATTTACGGCCTGTCCGAGGTGATGGGCCCGGGGGTCGCCGGCGAGGCCGTGGAGACGCAGGACGGCAGCCACATTTGGGAGGACCACTTCCGGCCGGAGATCATCGACCCCTTCAACCCGCTGGCCGGCAAGGAAAACGTACTGGGCGACGGCGAGCACGGCGAACTCGTCTTCACCTCGCTCACCAAGGAAGCCCTGCCCATCATCCGCTACCGCACCAAGGACCTCACCCGCCTCCTGCCCGGCACCGCGCGCCCGGCGCACCGCCGCATGGGCCGCATCACGGGCCGCAGCGACGACATGATCATCCTGCGCGGCGTGAACCTCTTCCCGTCGCAGATCGAGGAAATCGCCCTCCGCATCCCGGAGCTCAGCCCGCACTTCCAGCTCGAGCTTACCCGCCCTGAAGGCCAGCGAATGGACCAGTTGACGGTCCGGATCGAGCGCCGTGAGACGGTCACGCAGGAGCAGGGCACGACGGCGGCCCGCACCTTGCGGGAGCAGATCAAGATCCACGTGGGTTCTTCATGCGCGGTGGACATCGTGGAGCCGGGTGCGCTTGAGCGGTCCAACGGCAAACTGCGGCGGATCTACGACCTGCGGCCCAAGGTCTAGCTGGCCGGAGCGACCCGCCCGGGCCGGCAGCCCTACCGGCCCGGACCAACCGACCGTTCATGAGAAACTAGCGTCTATGTCCAGCACCACTGAAGCATCCAGCACGGCCGGCCCGCCCGCGGGCACCAAACGCGGCCGGCCCGGCTACGACCAGCAATCGGTGCTGCGCATCGCCGTCAACGTCTTCAACAGGCACGGCTACGACGCCACGTCCATGGGCATCCTGGCTGAGAACCTGGGCATCTCCAAGTCCGCGATCTACCACCATGTGCCGTCCAAGGGCGACCTCCTCAAGCTGGCCCTGGACCACGCACTGGGCGGCCTGGAAGCCATCCTGGAACAGCCGGAGGCCGCGTCCGGGGCCGCCGATGCCCGGCTGGAGTTTGTCCTCCGCCAGACTGTTTCGGTGCTGGTGAACCGGTTGCCGTTCGTTACGCTGCTGCTGCGGCTCCGCGGCAACACCGAAATCGAACGGGACGCCCTGGAACGGCGGCGAACGTTCGACCACAAGGTGGCCGGCCTGATTTCCGCTGCGCGCGACGAGGGCTCGCTCCGTGACGACATCGATCCGCGCACCGTCAGCCGCCTGGTCTTCGGCATGATCAACTCGATCGTGGAATGGTACAAACCCGGCGGCTCCCTCTCCCCCGAGCGGCTGGCGGACAATATCATCACCATGGCCTTTGACGGCCTGCACGCCCAGCCCTGACCTTTCGGTTCGTCCAGCCCCCTTGCGCGGGCCACGCGATGCTAAGCGTGCTTGGTAATCCCCTGTGCCCGGACTACGGTGGAATGACGAACCCGAACGGAAGGTACAAAAATGAGCCACCCCAAGGAAGAAGCAGCTGCCGGATTCATCGTCCCGGACCCGTCGAAACTCCGTGAGGACATCGCCGGCGATTCAGGCGACGAGGCCAACGCCATCCGCTTCAGCGAAGAGCAGGCCCTGATCGAGGAACAGGCCCACGGCATCCGCCCGGACACCTACAGCGTGCCTGCGGACGAGCCCTCCATCGACGAGGCCCGCGGAAACCTCGACCTGTCGGACCAGACGGCCACGGCCGCCGAAGAGGACAGCAGCGACGACGGCACCCACGACGGCGCCGAGTCCTGATTCTCTAAAGGCCCCGCCAAACCCCCAAAACCCCCGTTGCGCTATCACTTTTGCTCCCCAAACCCTGGGTTTGGGGAGCAAAAGTGATAGCGCAACGGGGGTGCGGGGCTACTTCGCCACGAGGGTCAGGACGTCGTAGGTGGCCACGGTTTCGTCGTCCTGGTTGGTGAGGACGGCATCCCAGGCCACCTCACCGTACTCGTCCGTCTCGCGCGGGGTGATTTTCTTGGCTGTGAGCGTCACGCGGATGGAGTCGCCGGCGGCGACCGGCGTGATGAACCGGAGGTTTTCCAGGCCGTAGTTGGCCAGGACGGGGCCCGGGGCCGGCTCAACAAAGAGTCCGGCGCCCCATGCCAGGAGCAGGTAGCCGTGCGCCACGATGCCCGGGAAAAACGGGTTCGCTTCGGCCGCTTCCTGGTTGGTGTGCGCGTAGAACGTATCCCCCGTGGAATTGGCGAAGGCCGTGATGTCCTCGAGGGTGACCTGGCGCAGGTCGGAGCGGACGGCGTCCCCGATCCGCAGCGACGCCAGATCCTTCCGGAAGGGGTGCGTGCCTTCGGTGTCCACGGTGAAGTTGCGGTCCGCGCCGGCATGCCAGACGCCGGTGACAGCGGTGAGCATGTTCGGTGAGCCCTGGATGGCAGTGCGTTGCATGTGGTGCATGACCGAGCGGATGCCGCCCAGTTCTTCACCGCCGCCGGCCCGGCCGGGACCGCCGTGGACCAGATGTGGCACCGGTGAGCCATGTCCGGTGGAGGACCTGGCGTCTTCGCGGTTGAGCATCAGGACGCGGCCGTGGTGGGCGGCGATGCCGGTGACCAGTTCCCGTGCCACAGCCGGATCGTTGGTGCACACAGTCGCCACAAGGGAGCCGCCACCGCGGGCGGCGAGGCGGACGGCGTCGGGCAGGTCCTTGTACCCGATCACTGACGCCACCGGGCCAAAGGCCTCCAGCGAATGGATGGCTTCGGTTTCAGCGTCGTGCCAGCTCAGGACCACGGGCGACATAAACGCGCCGGCCTCCACCACGCCCGTGGTGCCGTCCGTGGAGATGACCGACGGCGAATCGAGCGTTCCGTACGCCAGTTCACCGCCGGCGTCGAGCATTGACTGCACAGCGGCGCGGACATCCGCGAGCTGCTCCACGGAGGCGAGGGCGCCCATGGTGACGCCCTCCGCGCGTGGGTCACCAAGGACCACGCGCTCCTCCACACGCTTTCCGATCGCCGCAATAACTGGCTGCACCAGGTCCGCCGGGACGATGGTCCGGCGGATGGACGTGCATTTCTGGCCGGCCTTGACGGTCATCTCGGTGACCACGGACTTGATGAACGCGTCGAACTCGGGGGTGCCCGGAACGGCGTCGGGGCCCAGGATGGCGGCATTGAGGGAGTCGGTCTCGGAGGTGAACCGGACCCCGCCTTCCACCACATTGGGGTGCGATTTCAGGGACAGCGCCGTGGAGGCGGAACCGGTGAACGCCACGAGGTCGCGGTAGTCCAAAACGTCCAGGAGGCCCCGGACCGAGCCGGAAATCAGCTGGAGGGAACCCTTGGGCAGGATGTTGGATTCGATGATGGCCTTCACCACGGAAGCGGCAACATAGCCTGTGGGGGTGGCGGGCTTGACGATGGTGGGGACCCCGGCCAGGAAGGCGGGGGCCAGCTTCTCCAGCATGCCCCAGACCGGAAAGTTGAAGGCGTTGATCTGCACGGCGACGCCGGGGATGCGGGTATAGATGTGCTCGCCGACGAATGAGCCGTCCTTGGACAGCACCTCCATGGGCCCGTCCACCACCACCTGCGAGTTGGGCAGTTCGCGCCGGCCCTTGGAGCCGAAGGTGAACAGGACGCCGATTCCGCCGTCGATGTCGATCATGGAGTCGATTTTGGTGGCGCCGCTCTGGGCGGAGAAGCCGTAGAAGTGCTCGCGGCGGGCGTTCAGGTACTGCGCCAGTTCCTTGAGCTTGAGTGCGCGCTGGTGGAAGGTGAGCCTGCCCAGTTCGGCCTGGCCGGTGGTGCGGCCGTAATCCACGACGGCGGCCAGGTCCAGGCCCGCCGTGCTGACGTTGGCCAGGATTTCCCCGGTGCTGGCGTCGCGGACGGGGACTGCGGCGCCGTCGGCGTCCGGGCCGGGGGTCCACCAGGAGTCCTTGACGAAGCTGGGGACTGTTTCCACGGTGTTGGCGGGAGCCTGTGGGGCTGTGGCTGTGGTGGTCATCGTTGACGGGTCCTTCCGGCAAGGGGGGCAAACTTGGCGGCGATCATTACTGACCGTCCGTTCGGTAATATAGGTAGACTACATGAATGTGCGGCGGCGCACATCAGCAGGCAACGGCCGGCTGCAGCCATCAGAAGGAGAGTTCATGGGCGACGCATCCACCACCGGGACTGAGGCAGCGGCCGGTCCGGAGCTGTGGAAGATCACGCTGGGTGAACTGGACGAGAAGATGGGGGTCAGGATTGTCGAGGAATCCGTGCAGCGCGTTGTGGCCACCATGCCCGTTGCGGGGAACCGGCAGTCGTTCGGCCTGCTGCACGGCGGGGCGTCACTGGCCGTAGGCGAGGCAGTGGGCTCCTGGGCGGCGGTCATCCACGCGAGCACCCTGGGCAAGACCGCCGTGGGTGTGGACGTGTCGGCCACGCATCACCGCTCGGCCCGGGAAGGCGTAATCACCATCACCGCCACGCCCATCCACCTGGGCGGCACCCTCACCACCCACGAAGTGCTCATCACCAACGATGCCGGCCAGCGGCTCTGCACCCTCCGCATCACCAACCTGCTGCTGGACCGCAGGTAACGGCGCTTTACCGCGTTGCCGGCTTCCTTCCGCGCCGGACCAGGATCAGCAGGAAGGCGCCGGCCAGACCGGTGCCCAGCCCGATCCACACCATTCCGGCGACGGCGGCGCCCGTGTTGGCAAGCGCAGCACCTGTGGGCACTGCCGTGCTGCCGTTGCCACCAACGCCCGTGATGGCCAGGTCAGCGGGGGTGTCCGACGGCGGCTGGACGACGGCGGCCGGGCCCCCCGCGGCGCCGCTGGGGTCAGCGGTGGCTGGGGCCGCTGTGGCTGGGTCAGCAACGGCCGGCGCCACCACGATGGGCAGCGGGTCCGGCTTGGCTTCGACGGGAGCCGCCGGTTTCACGGGAACAGGCGCCGGTTTGACGGGCGCAGCAGGTTGGGCCGGGACAGCCGGCACGGCAGGGACAGCCGGGACAGCAGGCGGAGCCGCGAAACTGAAGCTGGCCGGGCCGGACGTGCTGAACCCGTTGACGGTCTCGGCGGTGAACCGCAGCTTCCCGGTGAACCCTGCGGGGACCTCGAAGCTCCAGTTCCCGCCGGCGTCGACCGGAACATCAACAGGGGCTTCCCCGCGGACACTGACGCGGACCTTCGATCCGGCTGCCACGGCTGATGCCGGTGCCGCCGGGACGGTGCCGGTGACGGGCTGGCCAGCAGTGTAGTTTTTGCCGGCCGCGGGCGCGGTGACGGCGGGCTTGTTGAGGAATACCTCAAGGCCGTAACCGGGCAGCACCTTAAGGTTGTCGGCAAGGGTGGACGCAACGGCGAAATTCCGGACCACGTTGCCCGCGGCATCCGGGGCGTCGCCGGCGGAATGGGTGCCCACCGCGTAGTTGCCGCTGAGGTAGGGCCCGCCGGAGTCGCCGCCACTGGATTCGATGCCGTAGGACAGGAAGCCGTGGAATGCCCGCAGGTCGCCGGGATCAGCCCAGGAGCCGGGGCCCGGCACCACAAAGATGCCCACCTCATCCACGCTGCCGCAGGACCACGCCGACGTCCGGCCGGAGCGGCACACGGGCATGCCCACCACCGGGTTGGCCTGGCCGATGATCTTCACGTCCGGGCCCGGCGCGGAAGCATCAGCCCAGGTGCTGGCTGCAGGCACGGGGTCCATGCCTTTCTGGAGGTGGGCCACCACCGAGACGTCTGCGCCCACGTTGCCCGGGTTCTCGGCGTCGTCTGGGTTTTCGATGATCCTGGAGTTGCCGGCGCCACCGAACTGGCTGAAACCGAAGGTCCCCAGCAGCGCAGCGGCCGGGCCGCGGGGCTCGAGGGTTGCGGTCCGGGCGGCGCCGTCAGTGGAACAATGGCCGGCGGTGAGGACCGCCGGCAGGCCGTCCGGGCTAAACACGGAGAACCCGGTGGAGCAGGTCACGCCCTGGTCCGAAAAGAACCCGGTACCGCCCAGCACGTCCGCTTCCGCGGCCAGGGGCGGCCCGGCGTCGAGTTTAACGTTGGTGAACCGGGAGACGAACCGTGCCGGCGACAGCTTGCCGCGTTCAGTGCCGGCAGTAACACCCGGAGCGCCGGGTTGTCCCTCGGCAGCGGCATCAGCGGCCTCGGGCTGATTGATGCCGCCGGTCCTGATGACAAATCCGGCGCCGGACGCCACCACTGCCTGCAGTCCTGCGGGTCCCACCTGGCTGACGTAGTCCTGGAACAGCTGCTCCGTGCTGGCCGCAGTTTGGCTGCCCGCAGCCGCGTCAGCCGCCGCCTCGGCGGCGGCCCCGTCACCGACGGAGGGCTCGGTGGCCTGGGCGGCGGCCTCAAGGGCGGCACGTTCGCCGGAATCCACTGCCAGGTCCACCGGAGTGTCCAGTGCCAATCCAGCCACTGCCGCGGCCAGTCCGGGCCCGTCCCCGGATACGACGATGCGCCCGTCCACAACCTGCAGGGCGGTGAAGCCCGGCACGTTCCGAAGGGCAGCCTCGATGTCTGCAGCGGCGGATCCCAGCTGGCCGGCGGCGGAAAACTCCGCCGGCGTCAGGCCAAGGTCCCGCTGGACCGCCGTGGTGAGGTCGCCTTCCGCCGGTCCGGCGGGGGCTGGTGCAGAAGATGAGTCTTCCGCAGAGGGGGCAGCCGGTGTGCCCCACGCGGGTGCTGCAAGCCACGCCGACGACGCCACCAGCGCTGCCGCCGCGGCCAGCGGCAGGAACTGCCTGTTGATAACTGATTTCATTTCGCCACTCCCGCTCCGGCCAGGGACTGGACCGCTGTAAGTTCATCGGGCGTTAAACCGTGCCGCAGGAGAAACGCCCGGGTGTCGAGCTTACGGACAAACTGCACCACCAGCGCGCCGCGGGCGGCCAGGAGCGGCGCCAGCTCTGCTTCGTCGAGGTAGCGTTCGCGGTCATGGGGCGGTCCGTGGGTCCGGTAGCGCTCGTTGATGCCGCGCGCCGCCTGCCGGTATCCCTGCGCAATCTCCGCGTCTGTGTCGCCGGCGAGGTCCTGGACCATTGCGGCGACCATGCCGCTGCGGTCCCGGCCGGCCGCGCAGTGGAGCACCACCGCACCCCTGTCCGCGGCTGCCGCGAGCGCCCGGAAGACATCCACCAGCTTGTCCGGGAACAGCCGGGCGTTGTCCGCGTAATAGGCGGGGTTGTTCAGGTAAGGGCCGCAGACTGCCGCAAAGTCGGGGTCGCCGGGCACTTCGGTGGGCGCCGCGACCACAGTGATGCCGTGCAGGTCGGCGGGCACAACGGAAGGGTCCGTGTCCCGGCGGCGCACCTCCGCGGCGTTACGGAGGTCCACCACGGTGCGGATGCCGTCGTCGTGCGCCTGCTGCCAGCCTGCCGCGGTGAGCCATTCCCGGCGCCCCATGCGGAACACTCCGCCCGTTACGTGCCACGCATTAACGGCGCCATCCCAGACGACGGACCTGCCCGAATTCCTCATTCCGAAAGCTAATCACAGCCCGGGAGGCACTTCGTGCACACCAGCCGGTGACCTGCGGCGCAATCAGGCGTACGGTGTCACTTGCGAGCCCACCGCCCGCCACGTAGGAAAGCTGTTGTTCAAAGGAGAACATCATGGCAAATTTGGCTTTACGACGGCGGCGGGGGGCCTTTGCGGCCGTCCTTGCCACCATGGCAATGGCACTCGGTTTCACGGCAATCCCTGCGCAGGCAGCGCCGCCTCCGCAGGCGGACTATGTTGCGCTGGGCGACTCATACACGGCAGGCACAGGCGCCGGCTTAGCCTTACGCCCCGCGGGGGTGGCTTGCTGGCAGAGCAATCCGGGCTACGTGGACGTGGTGGGAAAAACGGGCCGGGTAAACCTCGTGGCCAACGGTGCCTGCCATGGAGCGGTCCTGTCACAGGCCAGCCCCTTCTATGACCGCGTCATTGTAACTCCCACAGTGCAGGAGCAACTCGCGTCCCTGGCCTTCATGGGGGCGATCTCCGCGGATACTGAACTGGTCAGCATCACCGCCGGAGCCAACGATGTGGGCTTCTCCTACGCCCTTGGAGTCTGCGCCACCCAGCCCGCGGCTGTCTGCGCCGGCACCTTGGACTACCTCACGTCGCCCACTAACCTCGGTTTGCTCCAGGCCGGCCTTGCCCAGACTTACGCTGCCATCCATGCGGCAGCACCAAACGCGAGGATTGCAGTCCTGGGCTATCCGTTCCTTTTTGATCCGGCCAGCCCCTTTGCTCCTATTCCAGCAGAAAACCAGCAGCTGATGAATGGGGCGACCATCCGGCTGAATACAACGATCGAAGCAGCCGTGAACACCGCCAACACTGCCTTCCACGCCAACGCACAGTACGTCGATATGACGGCACGGTTCGCAGGACACCAGGTCAACTCCGCGGACCCATGGCTGCAACTGAATCTTGCCCTGCCCACTGCGGACTACAACTTCCACCCGAACCAGGCCGGGCATCGTGCCTACGCCTCAGCGATCATGGGGGCAGTCAAGCCGGCACAGCTCGCACGGAGGTAGCCGCGCCCTACCCGCGCCGGGCCAGCCGGTACTCAAGCCCGGCGCGGACCATGGGCCACTCGTGCTCCAGGATGGAGAACACCACGGTGTCGCGGAGTATCCCGTCCGAGGTCCGCGAGTGGTTCCGGAGCACGCCGTCCTGCTTGGCGCCCAACCGTGCAATCGCTTCGCGTGACTGGTGGTTCAGCCAGTGCGTGCGGAACTCCACGGCCGGGCAGCCGAGCGCCTCGAACGCGTGTTCCAGCAGGAGCAGCTTGGACTCCGGGTTGGTGCCGGTGCCCTGCGAGGACGCCGCGTTCCAGGTGGAGCCAATCTCCACCCGCGGTGTTGCGGCGTCGATGTTCATGTAGGTGGTCATCCCGATGACCTGGCCCGGACCGCCGGTGGCCGGGTCCGCCAGCCTCGTGGTGAACGGCAGCATGCTGCCCTGCTCCTGGAGGTCCAGCCGGCGCCGGATTTCGGCTGCCATGCCCTCCGGGGTGGGCACCGAGGTGTACCAGAGACGCCACAGTTCGCCGTCCGCGGCTGCGTCCACCAGGCCGTCATGGTGTTCCGGCGCCAGCGGTTCCAGGATCACGCGGCGGCCGGTCAAGGTTACGGGGTTCATAAAAGTCACTGCATCAGCCTAGGCCCACACTCCGCTGCCCGTTAGTGTGGGGACAGCAGGACCGCGAGCGAGGGAGTTGACGTGTCAGGTACCAATCCGGACCCCGAGGACGACAAGATCACAGGCCTGGAACCCGGCGGCGGCGTTCCACCGGGCGAAACACCGCCGGGCGAAGGCTCGGTGGCCGGAACGTCGGAACCGCGCCAGAAAGGCTCCGGCAAGGGCCAGCAGATTTTCTGGGTGGGTGCCATCGGTGCCGGCGTGGTGCTGTTCCTGCTCTACTTCATCGGCTACATCGTGGGCTTCTTCGACTAGCCGGAACGCGTTACTGGGCGGGCCAGTCGAAGAACCCGCGGCCGGTCTTGCGGCCCAGTTCGCCGCGGGCCACCTTGTCCCGCAGGATCTGCGGCGGGGCGAAGCGCTCCCCCAGGGTGGAGTGCAGGTATTCGGCAATGCCCAACCGCACGTCAAGGCCCACAATGTCCGTGGTCCGCAGCGGTCCGGTGGGGTGCTTGTAGCCCAGGACCATTGCCGCATCGATGTCTTCGGCAGAGGCGACCCCCTCTTCCACCATCCGCATTGCCTCCAGGGCAATGGCCACCCCCAGGCGGGAGGACGCGAACCCCGGCGCGTCGTTGACCACAACAGCAGTCTTCCCCAGCGCTGCCACCCAGTTCCGCGCTGCGGCGGCAAGCCCGGCGGAGGTCCTTTCGCCCAGGACCACCTCGATGAGGGTGGAGGCCGGGACGGGGTTGAAGAAGTGCAGGCCCAAAAAGTCCTCGGGCCGCTTCAGTTCGTTGGCCAGCCCGGTCACGGACAGCGAGGACGTGTTCGAGGCGATGCACGCACCGGCGGTCAACTGCTCCTCGATCCCCCGGAGCGCCGCGACCTTCAGTTCCCAGTCCTCCGGAACTGCCTCCACCACCAGCTCCCGGCCCGCGAACGCGCCGTAGCCGGTGACCACCTCCAGGCGCGCCGCGAGGTCATCCACGGAGGCCGTCACTGCGCCGCGTTCAACACTCTTGGCCGCGGCGGACAGGACCCTGTCGCGGGCGGCGGCGGCAGCCTCGGCGTCGCGCTCCACCACCACCACGTCCGCACCCTTGACCAGGAACGCGTGGGCGATGCCGGCGCCCATGCGGCCGCCGCCCAGGACACCGATGGACCCCGGCAGGCCGGGGGAAAGCTGGGGGTTGGTCATGAGTCCTTCTTTCCGCCGGGCTGGGTACCCCGGGCAGCTTTGGTGTCCAGGAAGGCCTGCATCCTGTCGAACTTCGCCTGCGATTCGAAGAGGATGCCCTGGGCCAGCTGGTCGATGAGGGGGTGGGCTTCAGCCGGGGCGTGGAACACCTGCTTGGTGATCCGCACGGCCAGCGGGTCCTGCCGTCCGATCCGGTCCGCCAGGCTGTGGGCGGCGGCCATCAGGTCCGCCGTGTCATGGATCCCGGAAATGAGATTGACGGCCAGGGCCTCCTCGGCGCCGAGGACCCGTCCGGCCAGCAGGATCTGCTTGGCCACCGGCTCCCCCACCAGCTCCTTGAGGCGCCAGCCGGCCCCCGCAGCGGCGAGGATTCCCAGCCCGGTTTCCGGGTTGCCGATCTGCACTGACGGCGTGCCGATCCGGAAGTCGGCGGCGTAGGCCAGCTCCGCGCCGCCGCCCAGGCAGTAGCCGTCCAGCGCGGCGATGACCGGCATGGGCAGCTTGGCAATCCTGATGAAGATTGTGGAGTTGATGCCCTGCAGCGCATCGTCCCGCCGCCGTTCCCGCAACTGCCTGATGTCGGCGCCGGATGCAAAAACACCGTCAGTACCGGCGATGACGAGGATCCGCGGGGTCTGTTCCAGTGCCGTACACACCACGTGCAGCTCGTCGACCATCTGCTGGTCTATGGCGTTACGGACCTCCGGCCGGTTGAGCAGCACCACCACCCGGTCGGCGCGTTCCTCCACCAGCAGGGCGGAGAAGGTTTCGGCGGCCAGGTCCACGGCGCCCGGCATCAGACTTTCTCCAACAGCAGGGCGGTGCCCTGGCCCACACCGATGCACATGGTGGCCAGGCCCAGCGCCGCATCTTCGCGCTCCATCCGGCCCAGCAGGGTGATGGCGATCCTGGAGCCGCTGGAACCAAGCGGGTGGCCCAGGGCGATGGCGCCGCCGTCGCGGTTCACAATGTCCGGGTCAAGGCCCAGGCGGCGGATGCTGGCCAGGGATTGGGTGGCAAAGGCTTCGTTAAGTTCGACGGCGGCAACCTCACCGATGGTGCGCCCGCTCCGCGCCAGGACCTTGCGGGTGGCGGGCACCGGGCCGATGCCCATGATTTCCGGTTCGCAGCCGGCCGACGCGCCGTCAACGATGCGGGCACGCGGGACCAGGCCCAGCTTTTTGATGGCTTCTTCCGAGGCCACAATGATGGCGGATGCGCCGTCGTTCAGGGTGGAGGAGTTTCCAGCGGTGACCACGCTCCCGCCGCGGACCACAGGCCGCAGCCCGGCCAGGACGTCCATGGTGGTACCGGCCCGGGGGCCTTCATCGGTATCCACCACGGTCGCCGATTTCCTGGTAGCCACCGTCACGGGCACGATTTCGTCCTTGAAGCGGCCGGCGGCAATGGCGTCCAGCGCCAGCGCGTGCGAGCGGACGGCAAAGGCGTCCGCGTCTTCGCGGGTGATGCCGTCCACGCGGGCCACTTCCTCGCCGGTCTCCGGCATGGAAAACGTCATTTTGCCATCCCTGGACAGCGGTCCCTTTTGGAACTCCGGGTTCACAAACCGCCACCCGATGGAGGTATCGAAAATCTGGCCGGGTTTGGCGAACGCGGCGGCCGGCTTCTCCTGGACCCACGGCGCCCGGCTCATGGATTCCACCCCGCCGGCGATCACGATGTCCGCGGCGCCGGCCTTAATCATGTGGCTGGCCTGGATGATGGCGCTCAGCCCCGAGGCGCAGAGCCTGTTGACGGTGATACCGGGAATATGGAGGGGCAGCCCGGCCAGGACGGTGGCCATCCGGGCCACGTTCCGGTTTTCCTCACCGGCGCCGTTGGCGTTGCCCAGGATGACCTCGTCGATGCTGTCCGGATCGAGCCCGGCCCGGGCCACCGCCTCGCGGACCACCAGGGCCGCCAGGTCGTCGGGGCGGACGGCTGACAGCGCGCCGCCGTACCGGCCCACCGGGGTTCGTACCCCGCCAACAAGGAAAGCCTGCGGACCTGCGGTTGCAGCCATGGAAACACCCTTCACGCGATCAACAGCACTGTCATCGGCGCCCGGCAACGCGGAAAACCACTTACCGACCGTTCGTTCTGTAAATAGTACACGGGGCACCCGTCGTTGCGAAGCGCCCCAGCCGGGGCGTTACAGGACCGTCAACCCCAGGTGCGCCGCCAGCAACGGCGCCAGGAGGCTTAACTGGTACTCGTCCACCACCACACCTGCCAGGCTGCCGAGCCCGCTGATGGACCGGAATTCGGTCCCGCGGAGGTCAACGTCCTTGAGCTTTGCGCCGCTGACGTCAAGGGTGCCGATGGTGCAGTTTTTCAGTGCCACCCGCGTTCCGGTGGCCGACCCAAGGTCCAGTTCGTTGATGATGCAGTCGCTGATCAGGACGTCGGTGAGTTTGGCGCCGCGCAGGTTGAGGAAGTCCAGCTTGCCGCCATCGATATGGACCGACTGCCAGCCGCTTTCGTAGAGTTCCGCGGACCCCAGCCGGGGGTTCCGGACCTCGACGTCCCGCCAGGCGCTCCGGGCGGCCCGGAACACGGGGGCGTACAGCTCGCCGATGATGCAGTCACGGAAGGTGGCGCCGCGGAGCTGGGTGTCGTTGAAGGAGATGCCCTGGAACTCGCATTCGGAAAAATCAGCACCGCCCAGGTTCAGACCGTCCGCTGCTGCCCGGTGGAACCGGACACCGTCATACCGTTCGCCGCTGTGGAATCCCGCCGACTCCAGGTCCATCAGGTCCACGCCCGCCAGGAGTGCCCGGGAGAGCTGCGGCGCGGCGACCTTGGGGGCACGTGCCCGGGTGGCCGCCACTAAAACGACTCCGCTTTGGCCGCAATGTCCGCGAGATCCTTGGCGAGGGCCTTGCGGGTGATGGCCAGCCCGACCTTGCCGAACACGGCCAACATCACGCGCATGGCCGCCGAAGGGTTGTCCACGTGGGTGCCGAAGGTGACAGTGAGGTCAGTGCCGCCCTCGCGTGGTGCCAGGCTGAACCGGGTGCTGTAGTCGGCACCGCCCTGCTCCGCTTTGACGGTGGTGCTGCGGGTCGGCTCCACTTGGGCCACCCACATCTCAACGGTCTCGGACCGGCCCATCATTTTCCGGGTCTCCTTCCAGCGTGTTCCCTCGCCGTAAGGACCGTCCGTGAGCGGCTGGACAGCTTCGACGCCGGACAGTGTGGTGGCCGAGCCGGGAATGTCCGTGATCACGGCCCAGACCTGGTCAGGTGTTGCCTGGATGTGCCGGGTGACGTTTGTGCTTTGGTCCATGCTTCGAGCCTAGCCGTGGCCGCCGACAACTTACAGGCAGGGAAAGTCCGGTCCAGCTTGATTTAGTAAGCAAGCTTCGTGTTATGGTGAAAATGCAGTATTTGATCAACGCAACGAAAGGTGGCAACCAGCATGGGCCTCGGAGACAAGATCAGCAACGCAGCGGAAGACATGGGCGGAAAAGCCAAGGAAGCTGCAGGAAACGCAACCGACAATGACAAGCTCAAAGCCGAAGGCCAGGCTGACCAGGTCAAGGCCGACGCAAAGAAGGTCGGCGAAAGCGTCAAGGACGAATTCAAGCGCAACTAGGTTCAGGCTGAGGCAGCCGGGCACCGCCTTCGGGTAGCCAGCTGCATTGCTGGAACGCAGCGCATGGACGGCGGCGGATCCCAAGGGATCCGCCGCCGTTCTGCTGTGCGGACGCAGCAGCCAGGGATTCCAGTCGGCGAGTCCATTCCGCACAGCCAGCCCTGCGGCCTGTTGCCGGCAGCCGCCGCTAGCCTTGCCCCATGACCTTCATCGACCTTAGCGCCGAAAGCGCAGTTGCCGGCGGTTCCACCAACCTGCGCGGCTATCTGGCCACGCCCCCGGGGCCGGGCCCGTTCCCCGCCGTGGTGATGATCCACGAGGCATTCGGCCTGGACGCGAACTCAATGGGCCACGCGGACCGGCTGGCCCGGGCGGGTTACCTGACCCTCGCCGTCGACCTTTTCAGCGACGGCCGCAGGCGCTGCCTGGTGGCAACGATGCAAAGCCTGGTCAGCGGCCACGGTACGGCGTTTACGGACATTTCCGTGGCGCGCGCCTGGCTGGCCGGCGCCTCGGACAGCACCGGCAGGACGGGCGTGATCGGCTTCTGCATGGGCGGCGGCTTTGCCCTCCTGGCGGCCCACGACGGGTTTGACGCCGCGGCGGTCAACTACGGGAAGCTCCCCGGGCATCCAGAGGAGGCCCTCCGTGACGCCTGCCCCATCGTGGCCAATTTCGGCGCCCGGGACAAAACCCTCAAGGGTGCCGCCGCCCGGCTGGAAACCGTCCTTGATGATCTGGGGATCGAAAACGACGTCAAGGAGTTTCCCCACGCCGGCCATGCGTTCCTCAACGAATCCGAGGCCGGGCCCGCCGTCCTGCGGCCGCTGATGCGGGTGCTGGGGATCGGGCCGGATCCGGAGTCTGCACCGGAAGCCTGGCAGCGGATTGAGGACCACTTCGCCCGCCACCTCAAAACGACGGCGCCCTGACGGACTCTCCCGTTAAACGCCGGACGGCGGGGCACCCTAGGGGCGTCCCGCCGTCGTACGTTTCCAACCAGCCTGGCGGCTGCCGAAGAATTCCTAGCTGTAGAGCTCGTTCTTCGGTGCGTTGTTCCTGACCTTCTGCCAGCCGAGCCACAGCACCAGGGCGAAGAACGGGATGGTCGCCAGGGTCCAGAGGCCCAGGTAGAAGACCTCACCGCCCTTGTTGGTCATGGTGTCGAAGCCGATCAGGACCACAATCACCAGCAGTGCCACCAGCCCGGCCCAGCTGGTCCACGGCGAACCGGGCATGGGCAGGCTGGAGGTGACGCCCTTGCGGTGGCGCAGCGCGATCTGGCTGGCGAAGATGGCGCCCCAGGTGAATATCACGCCGATCGAGGCGGTGTTCAGGGCGAGGTCGAAGGCGTAGGAGCCGCCCAGCCAGATGTTCAGCAGGATGCCCACCAGGTAGAACGCCGCGATGGCCAGGATGGCGGCGTACGGGACGTGGCGGGAGGACATTTTGGTGAGCCACTGCGGGGCGTGGCCGTTGTTGGCCATGGTGCGGAAGACCCGGCCGATCGAGTACAGGCCGGAGTTGCAGGAGGACAGGGCCGCGGTGATGACGATCATGTTCATCACATCGCCCACCCAGCCCAGGCCCATCTGGCCGAACACGGTGACGAACGGTGAGGTCCCGGCCACGTACTGGTCGGAGGGAAGCAGCATGGCCAGCAGGGTTACAGAACCGACGTAGAACACCACGATGCGGAGCACAACGGCGCGGATGGCCTTGGGCACTTCGCGCTTTGGGTTCTGCATCTCGCCTGCGGTGATGCCGACCAGTTCGATGCCGTTGTAGGCGAAGATCACGGCGTTCAGGACAAGCACCATCACCAGGGCGCCCTTCGGGAACATGCCGCCTTCAGCAGCGAAGAGGTTGTTCACCGAGGCGTTGCCGTCACCCACCTTGGCGTTGGTGACCACCATGAAGGTGCCCACTGCCAGGAAGATCAGGATGGCGCCCACCTTGAGGCAGGAGGCCCAGAATTCGAACTCGCCGAACGCCTTGACGCTGAGCAGGTTCACGGCCACCAGGAGCAGGAGCGCGGCAATGGCGCTGACCTCCACAGGGACGTTGGGGAAGAAGAACTGGAAGTACAGGCCGATTGCGATCAGTTCCGCGATGCCCGTCATGCCCCAGTTGATGAAGTACATCCAGCCGGACACATAGGCGCCCTTGCGGCCGAACATTTCGCCGGCGTAGCTGACGAACGAGCCTGAGGTCTGCCGGTACATGATGAGTTCGCCGAGGGCCCGCATCAGCAGGTAGGCGATGACGCCGGCAATGGCGTAGGAGAAGATCAGGGCGGGGCCGGTGGAGGCGAGGCGGCCGCCGGCTCCCATAAAGAGGCCGACGCCGATCGCGCCGCCCATGGCGATCATGGTGACGTGGCGGCGGCCCAGCGTTTTGCTGTATCCCTCGGCGCTGAGGGACGGGTCAGACGTGGCCGCGGCCGGGGTGTTCTTAAGATCTGAGGGGGTACTTTGAGGCACAACGATTCCTTGTAGGTTGGGGGTTGGCCGCATCCGGGGGCGAATGATCCAGATCACATAATTCGGTGTTTAGCCCCTGGGGCAACCGATTACATCCATGATCCTTCGCACAGCCGAAGCTTCGCGCGGCTCGTCCATCGTACAAGACGCGAAGGGTGCCACGTGACGCGCACAACACTTCCGGTGTCTGCAGTACCGGATCCGCCCCCGCCCCCGTACCCCGACCTCCCCCCGTTGCCCTATCACTTATGGTCGCCAAAAGGACCAGGTGGGAGCCATAAGTGATAGGGCAACGGGAGGGGAGACTAGGCTGAAACCATGGCCACCGCCCACCGGATTTCCCCTGCCCTGCAGCCGCAGCTGTACCGCTTCTCCCGCTTGGATTATGCCGCCGTGATTCTCTACATCGGCTTCGCGGGGATCTTCGCCCTGGCCGGGGAGTTCCTGGCCCCGCTGGTGGCGCAGCTGTCGCCGTCACCCGCAGCGGCCTCCTACGCTTTGAACCTGCTGTTCTACGCCTCGGTGGGCATCCTGGCGTTCCTGGCGGCGCGGAAGGTGGTGGGCCGGGACCTCCGCGTGCTGGCCACGCGGCCCTGGTTCACGGTGCTGATGGTGCCTGCGGGCGTGATCGTGATGATGATCCTGACGGCTGTGCTGGTGGCGCTGGGCGGTGAGGTCCAGACGTCCGTCAACCAGGCCGGGCTGCAGCGGCTGATGCAGCAGGTGCCCGCGTGGCTGATGGTGCCGCTGCTGGTGGTGGCCGGCCCGTTTGTGGAGGAGTTCATCTTCCGGCACCTGCTGATCGGCAAGCTGAGCCGGCGGCTGAACATCTGGCTCTGCTGCGCCCTGTCCGTGGTGCTGTTCGCCGCGCTGCACATCGCCGGCCGGGAAGCCATCACCCTCACCGCCCTGCTCCCCTACCTGGCCATGGGCGCAACCCTGGTGTTCGTCTATGTGTGGACCGGGAAGAACCTGATGTTTTCCTACTTCGTCCACGCGGCGAAGAACCTGCTGGCAGTGGTGTTCCTGTACGCCATCCCGCCCGAACTCTTTGAGCAGATGCAGCAGCTGCAGGCCTAGGCGCCCGCTGCCCGGAACGTGAAGCGGCGGGTGCCGATGGTGCGCCCGGTGATAAACACCTTCACCCCTGCTGCGGCGTTGGTGCCCGCGAGGTACCGGTAGCTTTCGCCGGGGTTGTATGCCGCCGGGGAATCGGGATCGGCGGCAAGGCCAGGGCCGAACTCGATGACGTCCGTCCCCACCCGGTACCGGCCCGTCTCCGCCACCAGCTGGTAGGTGTCCGGTTCATCCAGCGGCACCACGCCCTCCAGCTCGCCGCCGGGTGCGAAGGTCAGTTCCAGGGCGTAGGCGGTGTCCGTGCCGTCAAAGGCCACGTCAACAACCGTCGCGGCGCCGGCCACGCTGACATCCACGCTGGTGGACAGCCGGTGCACAACCGTGGGGCGGCTGCTGAAGTCCATGGCGGCGCTGAACCGGCCCTCATGTTCAAGCGCGTAGATGCCGTCCGCCCGGCGTTTCGCGGCAGGCAGGGGCAGGTAGAAGTTCGCGGCCAGCTCCTCTGACAGGGCGACGGAGCTGCCCGTGCGGCGGGTGTGCTGGCTGCGGAACGGGCCCAGGTCGAAGAAGCTGCGGGAAAGGCGCACGCCGGAGAGGACCGCCGCGCCCACCGCGAAGCGCAGGAACGTGGGGTTGGTGGCCAGCCCGGATACCACCCCGGGTTCCTGGTGGTCGCAGCCGCCGAACACCGTGGTCACGGCGCCGGCCTCCCGGAACCGGAATACACCGCAGCTTTCCAGCGCAGCCTCCGCCGGGACCAGCGGCGGCGGCATAACGGCGGCCGACGCCGGCACAGCCTCCAGCGCCTGGCCCACCAAAGGATCCAGCCGGGTCAGCGCCAGCAGCTTGGCCGGTTCGTGCAGCGGGAAGCCCTCCAGCCAGGCCGCGGCCGCCGCGAACTCCGGGTTCCCGTCCTGGGCAGCGAGCCGGCGGTAGAAGGGCAGGAACGGGGCCGCTTCGAAGGCCTGCCACTGGTCCTGCCGGCGGGAGTGCACCGATTCCACCGTGCCGTCCGGGTTGAACCAGGGCAGGAACGCGGTGAGGTTGGCCCGGACGTGGTCCAGCAGTTCCGGCCGGTCCGAGCTGTCCGCGATGGCCAGCAGGGAAGGGTTGGTGACCGCCGTTGCGTACAGCGGGCTGCGCTCCGAGTACATGCCGTCCGGCAGCTGGTCGATCCCTTCGGCCAGCCACTCCGCAATCCGGGGGTCGATGTCCGGCCGCGGTTGCAGCTGGTTCATCTGTGCCAGCGCGGCGCAGAGCTCCCACCGGTGGTTGGGGGTGTGCACGCCGCCGGCCACCATGGCGTCCGTGGCCCGGGCGATGATGCCCCCCAGCCGCTCCGCCACCCCCACCAGCAACGGATCGGCGGCTGCCGCCGCGCCGCCCCGGATCAGGCCCAGGGCCAGGCACACGTCGTTCAGGGTGAACGCGGAGTCCGGCGGCGAGCACAGGTTGGTGCCGTCAAACAGGCCCGTGGGGCCCTGCAGCTGTTCCAGCCGGGCCAGGCAGGCGTCCATGTCCGCACCCAGCCAATCCTGGCCGTGATAGGCGGAACCGGGCTCCGTGTAGACGGCCAGCAACGCCAGCAGCCGGGACATGGCGGGCCGGTGCGCCAAAACCTGCGCGCCGCCGTCGTCCGTGTCCAGCATTGCCGCCACAAAACCGTCCGCCGCCTTTGCCACCCGGGTAAGGAAACCGGCGTCGGCAACAACTGTCTGCAAAATGCTTACCTTTCAGAGGTCCCGCCGGGGCGGAACGGGGTCAGTCCTTGAGGCCGGCGCTGACGTCGGCGTTGAGCACGTACTTCTGGAACACAAAAAACACCAGCACCAGCGGCAGGAGGGAGATCACGGACGCGCCCAGCAGGACCGGCCAGTCGATGTTCTCGGCGCCCACAATGCTGCGCAGCGCCACCTGGAGCGTGTACCACTTGGGATCGTTGAGCACGATCAGCGGCCAGATGTAGTCGTTCCAGCGCCACTGGAAGGAAAAGATGGCCAGGGTGAACAGGATGGGCCTGGACAGCGGGAGCATGATCCGGAAGAAGATGGCCAGCTCGCTGGCGCCGTCGATCCGTGCCGAGTGCAGCAGGTCATCGGGAACCGTCAGGAAGAACTGCCGGAACATAAACACGCCGGTGGCGGTGATGACGGAGGGGACGATGATGCCGGCCAGCGAGTTGTACAGGCCCAGGTCCCGGATCACCGTGAAGGTGGGGTTCAGGATCACCTCGGTGGGCAGCATGGTGGTGGCCAGGATGCACACAAAAAACAGCCGGGTGCCCTTGTTGTTGTACTTGGCCAGCGCGTAACCGGTGCAGGCGCTGAAGAAGACGGTCAGGACGGTGGTGACGATCGCCACCGTGGCCGTGTTCAGGAAGTACTGGGCGAAGTCCACCCGCTCCCACGCGTCCACAAAGCCCTGGAACGTCCATTCCCGCGGGATCAGCGACAGCGGGTAGCTGAACAGTTCACTGCCGGGCTTGAAGGAGCTCAGCAGGAACCAGAGCAGCGGAATTGCGTAGAGGGCGGCGATGACCCACATCAGCACGGTCAGCGGCAGGGAGGTCCGGCCTACGGCTTCGCTGTTTTTCCGTTTGCGGTTACGGGGCCGGGCAGCGGCCCGTTGGGCGCCGAGGGCTGGTTCTTCCGCCACGGCGGGCGGGAGGTTGGCAGCTGTTGCCATGGGTCAGGCCTTCTTCCGGTTGAACCGCAGCTGGATGAGCGCGATCGCCAGCAGGACCACCATCAGCACCATCGACGCGGCGCTGGCGTAGCCCACCTTCGACTGCTCGAAGCCGGTTTTGTAGATGTACTGCACGATCAGGGTGTTTTCCGTGCCCGGGCCGCCGTTGGTCAGCGCCTGGATCATGGCGAACTCCTTCATGGAGCCGATCGTGGAGAGCAGGATGACCATGAACGACGTCGGCGCGATGCCCGGGAACGTGACGTTCCGGAAGCGCTGCCACGCGTTGGCCCCATCCAGTTCGGCGGCCTCCAGCAGGGCCTCCGGGATGTTTTTCAGGGCCGCGATGAACAGCAGCATGTTGAAGGCGGTACCGCCCCAGGCCGAGGCGAAGATCACCACCATCAGGGCCAGGTTCCCATTGCTGGACCACGGCACCGCGCTGCCGCCGGCGCTGGTGATCAGGAAGTTCACAAACCCGAAGTCCTGGCCGAACAGCCACTTCCAGATGACGCCCACCACGATGGGAGAGATCAGCCAGGGCAGGAAGATGATGATCTTGGCGGCGGTGCGCCCCCGGACGGCCTTGCTGACCAGCAGCGAGGCCACCCCGAGGGAACACACAAACACCAGCGGCACCGAGAGCACGGTGTAAACGAACGTCCGGCCCAGCGCAGCGTAGAAGGTACTGTCCGCGAAGAGCTTCTGGAAGTTGGCCAGGCCGATGAAGTTCAGCTTGCCAACGCCCCGGTAGTCCGTGAAGGAATACAGCAAACCCAGGGCTCCGGGCCAGACGAAGAACACCAGGAACAGGACCACGTTGACGCCCAGGAGGATCAGCGGTGCCAGGACGTAGCGGTTCCGGCGGTTCTGCTGGGACTTGCTCCGGACTGCCGGGGCAGGAGCCTGCTCCGGGGCCGGGGTGATGGTTGGCTGTGCCATGGAACTCAGGCGCCGTTGTAGAGCTTCACGATGTTCTCCACCGTGGTTTTGGCGTCCTGGCTGCCGGAGAGCATCTTGACAGTCTCTTCACGCAGCGGGTCACCCGAGAACGGGGCCTCGGCGTAGGCTTCCATGACCACACGCTTGATGGCGTTGTCGCCCTTGGCATCGTTCTCCGCGATCTGCTTCTGGTACAGGTCGAAGGACGGCTGCTGGAACTGGTACTCCACTTTGAGGTCCTTGGCCGGGATGTAGCCGCCCAGCTGTGCGAACTCGGTGTAGTTGGCGTCGTCGTAGAACCAGTCGATGAACTTCTTGGCTTCCTCATCGGCACCGGTGTCCTTGAAGGCGACCATAAAGCCGCCGCCGAGGTTGGTGGCGTTGACCGGCTGCTTGGGCAGCGGCACCGACATCCACTCGAAGTCCTTGATGTTTTTGTTGAAGTCCGCAACCTGCCAGCTGCCGGAGTAGTACGCGGCCACCTGGCCGGACTTGAACATCGCGTTGCCGTCCTCGCCGCTGAGCCAGACCGACTTGGGCATGGTTTTGTCGTCGTTGATCTTGGCAAAGTACTCAAGGGTTTCCACGGCTTTGTCGTCCGCAGCGTACTTGTCGCCCTCCTTGGCGAAGGCGGTGCTGCCGAACTCGTACATCATGGCGCGCAGGCGGTGGCCGGAGCGGTCCATCACCACGCCGTACTTGGCGCCGGCTTTCTCGCGCACTTCGGTGACTGCCGCGATGAACTCATCCCAGGTCCAGGCTTTGTCGATCTCGGTGGGGAACGCCACGCCGGCCTTTTCGAACAGGCTCTTGTTGACGAACAGGCCCACGGCCGTGAGGTCGGACGGGATGGCGGGGATGATGCCGTCCGGGGATTCCTGCAGGAAGTTTTCGCTGATGCCGTGGGACTTGGCGATGTCCGTGAGGTCCTGGAGCTGGTTGACCCAGAGCGGGTCGACGCTGGTGACCCGCGCCAGGGCCGGCAGGTCGTTGGCCGTGGCCGCGTTTTTGAGCTTGGTGGTGATGTCCGCGGTGGGGACGTCCACCACTTCGATGGTGATGCCGGTGGCTTCCTTGTACTTGGCCGCGGCGGCTGCGAACGCGCCGCCCTGGTTGGTGTCGCCGGAGAGGACCAGCTGAAGGGTCTTGGCGCCGCCGTCGGTGGAGCCGCCGCCACTGCCGCAGGCCGAGAGGCCCGCTGCCAGGGCTGAGAGTCCTAGTGCCGTCATGCCGAACTGCCGGCGGGTGATGCTGGAGATTCTTGTCTTCTCTGACAATGCCTTGTCCTGTCTCTCGCTAATGCTCCTGGGCCAGCTCGTAGCCCTTGGCTGGAGGCTTGTCCGCCACCGGCAACACCGCCGGGGGAAAAGCCTTTCCTGGTAAACTGTGACCCATGTCATGACATATTGTCAAGAGTACTTTCCAACGTTATAGGCGTTTTCCCGCAAGGCCTGGCAGCGCTTCCCCGCAGCCGCATGCCACCCCGATCCGCACCTGGCACGCAAGCGCAACCTTCCACCGGAGCACCTGCCACCGTACCTTGGTTGGATGGGACTGAATATCCAGATTGTCATTGATTGCCGGAACCCCCACCAGCTGGCCGACTGGTGGGCCGAAACCCTGCAGTGGGCGGTGGAACCGCAGGACGCAGCCTTCATCCGGTCCATGATCGAGCAGGGGTTCGCCACCGGGGACCAGACCATCACGCACCGCGGAAACCTGGTGTGGAAGGACGGCGCCGCCATCCGCCCGCCGGAGGAGATAGCGTCCAAGGCCCCCACCCGTCGGCTGCTCTTCCAGATCGGACTGGAGGAAAAAACCGGCAAAAACCGGGTGCACTGGGACCTGAACTTGGCAGGCCGGGACAAGGACGAGGTGCGCAGTGAGCTCGAAACCAGGGGCGCCACGTTCCTGTGGACCGCCAGCCAGGGCCCGCACTCCTGGCACACCATGGCGGACCCTGAAGGCAACGAGTTCTGCATCAGCTGAGGCCAATTACTAGACTTGCACGGTGAGCAATCAAATCCCCGCACCGGTGTCCGACGTCTTCGACCCCACCCGCTGGCGGGTTGTGTCCGGATTCGACGACTTCCAGGACATGACCTACCACCGCCAGGTGGAGCGGGATGCTGACGGCGGATGGGTCCGGGACCTGCCCGCAGTCCGGATCGCGTTCAACCGGCCCGAGGTCCGGAACGCCTTCCGGCCCGGCACCGTGGACGAGCTTTACCGCGCCATGGACCACGCCCGGATGAGTCCGGACGTGGCCACCGTCCTGCTCACCGGCAACGGCCCCTCGCCCAAGGACGGCGGGCACTCGTTCTGCTCCGGTGGGGACCAGCGGATCCGCGGCCGGGACGGCTACCGCTACGCGGACGGCGAGACCCAGGAAAGCATCGACCCCGCCCGCGCGGGCCGGCTCCACATCCTGGAGGTCCAGCGCCTGATCCGCACCATGCCCAAAGTGGTGATCGCCGTGGTCAACGGCTGGGCGGCCGGCGGCGGCCACTCCCTGCACGTGGTGTCTGACCTCACCATCGCGTCCCGCCAGCACGGAAAGTTCAAGCAGACGGACGCCACTGTGGGCAGTTTCGACGCCGGCTACGGCTCGGCGCTGCTGGCCCGCCAGATCGGCCAGAAGGCGGCCCGGGAAATCTTCTTCCTGGCCCGCGAATATTCCGCGGAGGACATGGTCCGGATGGGTGCCGTCAACGAAGCAGTGGACCATGAACGGCTCGAGGAAGTGGCCCTGGAGTACGCGGCGGACATCGCCCGGCAGTCCCCGCAGGCCATCAGGATGCTCAAATTCGCGTTCAACCTGGCCGACGACGGCCTGGCCGGGCAGCAGGTGTTCGCCGGCGAAGCCACCCGGCTGGCCTACATGACGGATGAGGCGGTGGAGGGCAAGGAAGCCTTCCTGCAAAAACGCGACCCCGACTGGTCCAACTTCCCGCACTACTTCTAAGGCAGGCAATGCAAATGAACAGTGCAGAGAACAGCACGGCAGCCCCCGGCGGGCCCCTGGACATCGATCCCGCACTCAAGGCCCTGGCGGCCGCCCTCCACGGTGAGGGTCCCGCCGTCGAACTTTCCCTCGGCGCGGACGGCGCCCTGGTGGTGGGACACGTCGAAACCCCCGGCTGCGACGACGCCGTGGCGGTGGTCCGCACCTCCGGATCCACCGGCACGCCCAAGGCGACCATCCTGACGGTGGAATCCCTGGCGGCGTCCTCCATGGCCACGGCGCTGGCGCTCAAGGGCGAGGGCCAGTGGCTGTTGGCGCTGCCCGTCCAGTACGTGGCCGGCATCCAGGTGCTGGTCAGGTCTCTGTTCGCCGGCACCCGGCCCTGGGTGATGGACATGTCCGGCGGGTTCACGCCGGAGGCCTTCACCCAGGCGGCCCTGGAACTGACGGACAAGATCCGCTTCACGTCCCTGGTCCCCACGCAGCTGCGCCGGCTGCTGGACCACCCCTCCCCCGAGACCCTCGCCGTGCTCCGCCGCTTCAACGCCATCCTGCTGGGCGGTGCGCCCGCGCCGGCGTCGCTGCTGGCAGCCGCCACGGAGGCCGGGGTCCGCGTAGTCACCACGTACGGTTCGGCCGAAACCTCGGGCGGCTGCGTCTACAACGGCTACCCGATGGAGGGCGTCTCCATGCGCGTGGCCGAGGACGGCCGGATCCTGCTGGGCGGCGACACCATCACCGCCGGCTACCTTGAGGCCCCGGATGAGGAAACCCGCACCTTCTTCGAGGAGGACGGCGTGCGCTGGTACCGGACCAGCGACCTGGGCAGCATTGACGGCGACGGCCGGCTCACCGTCCTGGGCCGGGCTGACGATGTGATCATCACCGGCGGCGTTAAGGTTTCCGCCGCGCTGGTGCAGGCTGAGCTGGAGAAGAACGACGGCGTCTCCGCGGCTTTTGTGGCCGGCGTTCCGTCCACGGAATGGGGCCAGGCCGTGGCGGCCTACGTCGCGTTCGCCGGGGCGGAGGGCGGCAGCGGGGACCCCGCCGCCGGGCTGGCCGCCGAATGGCACGATGCCCTGGGGCACCTCGCCCCCAAAACCGTGCTGGTGGCGCCGGACCTGCTGATGCTCCCCAACGGCAAACCTGACCGGCTGGCCATGACAGCGGAGCTCAGCGCCCGGCACGCGGGAAAGTAGAGTGGACCTGCACCATTGCGGCGGCCGCGTAGCCGGCCTGCCGTTTTCCCGAACCAACATGAGGTACTGACCGTGGCCACAGCCGCTCAATGGATCCAAGGCGCCCGACTCCGGACGCTGCCTGCCGCGATCGCGCCGGTGCTGATCGGCTCCGCCGCCGCTTACGGGATGGATTCATTCCTTCTGTTCAACGCCATCCTGGCGGCGCTCGTGGCGCTGCTGCTGCAGGTGGGCGTGAACTTCGCCAATGACTACTCGGACGGCATCCGCGGCACGGATGATGACCGGGTGGGTCCGCTGCGCCTGGTGGGGTCCGGGGCCGCCAAGCCGAACCACGTGAAACTCGCCGCGTTCGCGTGCTTTGGCGTGGCCATGGCGTTTGGCCTGGTCCTGGTGGTCATCACCCAGAGCTGGTGGCTGATCCTGGTGGGGCTGGGCTGCGTCATGGCGGCCTGGGGCTACACCGGCGGGAAGAACCCGTACGGCTACATGGGCCTGGGCGACGTGTTTGTGTTTGTGTTCTTCGGCCTGGTGGCCACCCTCGGCACCACCTACACGCAGGCGGGCCAGATCGACCTGCCCGCCATCATCGGCGCCGTGGGAACCGGCCTGATCGCCACCGCCCTGCTGATGGCCAACAACGTCCGGGACATCCCCACGGACCTGCAGGCCGGCAAAAAGACCCTGGCCGTCCGGCTGGGCGACAAGCACGCCCGGGAAAGCTACGTCCTGATGCTGGCCGTGGCCATCCTGCTGGTGGTCATCCTGGCCCCGGCCCGCCCATGGATGCTGATTGTCCTGCTGCTGATCCCCGCGTGCCTGATGCCCGCCTGGCTGATGATCAACGGCCGCAAGCGCAAGAGCCTGATCCCGGTCCTGAAGCAGACCGGCCTGATCAACCTGGGCTACAGCGTGCTGTTCGCCGCAGGCCTGGTGCTCAGCCACGGCTTCTAGCAAACGCTAGCTGCGGGCCCCGGGGTCCTTGGTGTTGTTGCTGATGGCGATGTCCGGGTTGGCGTCCAGCAGGGCGTCCTCGGCGTTGGCGTCCTGGACCTCCCCGGCGGACCGCATGGGCTTGGCCTTGCCGGAGAACCGGTGGTGCAGGTTGGCTGCGGCGGCGTCACGCTGCTTCTGGAAAAAGAGGTAGCTGACGGCGAACGCGATCAGCGCAGCACAGATGACTGACATCAGGGCGCCCAACTGCAGGATCGTGAACAACACGAAAAGCGGGGCGAACAGCGCAAGACGGATGAGGGAATATTTCAAAAAGGCCACATTCAAGTTTAGCGGCCTCCCGCCCGGACCCTTGCCCTGCAGGTAACGATAGACTTGATGGCATGCTCTTCCGTGTGGCTCTGGCCGTCGCAGTCCTCGTCATCTTCGTGTATGGCCTCGTGGATGTGATCCGTACCGACGGCCGTCAGACCCGGGGCATCTCCAAACCGGCCTGGATCGTGGTCATGATCGTCCTACCCGTGGTCGGCGCGATCCTGTGGCTGCTGATCGGCCGCCCGCGCGGCACCCCGCCGCAGCAGCAGGCCCGCCGCCACCCCACCGCCCCGGACGACGATCCCGAATTCCTGCGGAACCTCGAGTCCCGCCGGCGCAACCAGACTGAGGCGGAGCGGCTGAAGAAGCTGCAGGCCGACCTTGAGGCCCGGGACCGGCAAGAGGGCACCGGCACGGACAAACACGAATCCGACGAACACGACGCGGACGGGCTTAAGTAGCAGCCCACTCCCCCGGCTACACCGGCAACTCCGGTAACACACAACGGGCCCTGCCTGGCTGAATCAGCCAGGCAGGGCCCGTTGTGGTTTGCAGCCCCCTCCTGGGCGTTGCAGGTGCCTTACAGCCCCGAGTAGGAGTGCAGGCCGTTGAAGAACTGGTTCACGATGGTGAAGTTGAAGACCACGCACAGGTAGCCAACGATCGAGAGCCAGGCTGCCCGGGTTCCGGTCCAGCCCCTGGTGGCGCGTGCGTGCAGGTAGCCGGCGTAGACCACCCAGATGACAAAGGTCCAGACTTCCTTGGTGTCCCAGCCCCAGAACCGGCCCCAGGCCTTCTCGGCCCAGATGGCACCGAACATCAGCGTGAAGGTCCAGCCGATGAAGGCGATGGCGTTGATGCGGTAGGAGAGGTTTTCCAGGCTCAGCGCGGACGGGACCAGGCGCATGAAGCCCAGCTTGTCCGCGCCGCCGGAAGCCACGGTCTTCTGCCGGTGCGACTGCACCAGTTGCAGCGCGGACATGGCGAACGTCAGGGTGAAGAGGGCGGAGGAGAGCACCGCGATGGAGACGTGGATGATCAGCCAGTAGCTCTGCAGGGCCGGCACCAGGTGCCCCACCGGGGTGAAGTAGGCAACGGATGCCGCCACCAGCATGATGATGGCCAGGCCCACCACAAAGGTGCCCAGGAACCGCAGGTCGCGGCGGATCAGCACCAGCAGGAAGACGGCCACGGCCACAAACGCGCCGGTGGTCAGGAATTCGTACATGTTGCCCCAGGGCACCCGCCCGGCGCCCAGGGCGCGGGTGATGACGCCGGCGGCGTGGATGAGGACGCCCAGGACGGTCAGGGCCACGGCAGTACGCGCGGGCGCGCGGCGCTCGGCGGCGTACTTCATGTCGCCGTCGGCGGTGATGACCCCGCCGCCGTTTCCGGCGGATGCAGCCGACGACGGCCGTTCGGCCCGGCCCGCAGGCCCGGCCAGATGCGACGCGTCGGAGCGGGAACCGGCTTGCGCCGCCCCGGCCGCAACCGGCACCCTGGTGGGCGACTCGGCCTGTGCGGCCTTCAGGTCGATGGCGCGCAGGGCCTTGCTGCTTTTGGCCAGGTCCCAGGCAAACGCGATGAACGCGATGGTGTAGGTGCCAGCGGCCAGCAGCATAAAGAGCTCGCTGTACTGGCCCATGGTCTCGTTGATTCCGAACGGCATTACTGGTCCTTCTCGGGCCCGGCGGGGCCAGCTGGGGTGGGGGAGCCTGCGTTATTATCGCGCTCGCTGCTGGGAGTTTGCTGGGATGCGTCCGGGGATTCGGGTTCCAGCTGCCATTCGGTGGCGAACAGCCCCTTCAGGGCTGCCGCTTCGGCGGCCAGCCGGTGGTCCTCGCCGCGGGCCAGGAGGCCGTATTCCACCATGGTCCGGCCGTCCTCATGGGTCCCGGTCCGGACCCAGACGCGGCGCCGGTTGATGTAGAGGGACAGGATAAGCCCGGCGACAGCCAGCAGCGCGAACGCCAGGGCGTAGGCCTGGCCGGGGTTGTGGTGGATGTCCACGCCGATGTAGCGCTTGACGCCGTCGAAGCTGATGCTGCCCTTACCGTCCGGAAGGGTGTAGGAGGCGCCGGGGGTGAGGGTGATGCCGCCGGCGTCGAGGTTCCGGGCGTTGAGCGGCGTGAGGTCCTCAACGTCGAGTTCGAAGACGTTCTGCGGTGCCCCGTTGTCCAGTCCCAGGTCCCCGTAGTAGGAGTTCAGCGTCAGCTGCGGGTTGAAGAGTTCGGGGTCGGCGCTGAAGGAGACGCCTTCCGGAGTGATGAACGCGGTGGGCAGGAAGAAGCCCACAAAGCCCAGCTGGTCCGGGGCGGCGTCGGGAACCTTGATCACCACGGAGGAGTAGTAGTTGTCGCCCTGGAGCTTGGCCACCACCGGGCCCTGCATGGACACGTTGCCGTCACCGTCGCGGACGGTCACCACGGGGGCGTAGCCGTTACCGGTGAGGTAGATGCTGGTGCCGCCCAGGGTGATGGGGTCGTTGACTTTGAGGGTCTCGTCCCGGGCGGGGGCGTCCGGGTTTTCCTTGGTGGTGACAGCCGCCGAAAAGTCGATGGGCTGGCCGAACTTACCCTGGGATTCCCGGTCGAAGGTGATGTCGAACTTGTTCAGCTGGATGGAGTACGGTTCCAGCTGCCCGGACTGGAAGTTGGTGCCGGGGGTGAACTGGTCGTAGCCCACCAGCGTGTTCACAAACGTGTCACCCTCCACCAGGATGCGCTGGCCGCTGTAGCCGAACAGGCCGCCCAGCGCCACGGAGACCAGGACACCGATCAGCGAGGTGTGGAAGATGAGGTTGCCCACCTCCTTGGCGAAGCCGCGTTCGGCACCGATCGAAGGCCGCGCGCCGTCCGCGTCCCGGACGTCCACGCGGTAGCCGCGCTTCCGGAGCAGCCCGGCGGCGCCGTTGATGGCGTCCGACGCCGGGATCCCGGCGTCGGCCGGTATCACCAGGGTGCCGTACTCGGGGAGGCGGGAGAGACGTTTGGGGGTCCGCGGCGGTTGCGACCGCATCGCCTTGAAGTGGGCGATGGCGCGGGGCACCACGCAGCCGATCAGGGAGACAAAAAGCAGCAGGTAGATCGCCGAGAACCACGCGGAGGAATACACATCGTAGAGCTGCAGCGCATCAAGCACCTTGCCGTAGTCCGGGTTGTCCTTGATGTACTGCGTGACGATCGAGGGGTTCGCGGGGCGCTGCGGGAACAGGGAACCCGGCACCGCGGCAACAGCCAGGAGCAGCAGCAGGAACAGCGCCGTGCGCATGCTGGTCAGCTGGGTCCATGCCCAGCGGAGCATACCTTTGATCCCGAGGGCTGGCAGCGCCGCGTCCGCTTTCGCGGCGGCGACGGGGGCCGGGGATTTCTTTTTTACCTTCACACGCTCGCTCATCAGATCGGCAACTTCACATCGGTTTGGAACCAGTACTGCAGCCCGGTCACCCAGGTTCCCCAGACACCGCTGGCCATCAGGATGCCCAGCAGCACCAGGATGCCGCCGCCGGTCCGCTGGATGGCCAGGCGGTGCTTGCGGAAGAAGGACATCACACCCATCCCCCGGCGGACCGCGAGGGCGATCAGGAGGAAGGGGATGCCCAGGCCCAGGCTGTACACAAAGGCCAGGAAGGCGCCCTTGGCGGCGGAGGAGCCGCCGGACAGGCTCAGCAGCTGCACTGCGGAGTACGTGGGGCCGATGCACGGCGCCCAGCCCAGTCCGAAGGTCAGCCCCAGCAACGGGGCGCCCCAAAGACCGGCGGGCGGCTTGGCATGGATCTTGGCGTCGCGCTGCAGCCAGCCGAGGCCACCCATAAAGACCACACCCATGATGATCACCAGGAGGCCCAGCAGCTGCGTGATCCAGGCATTCTGCGAGCCGGTAATCAGGGTGCCCAGCTGGCCGAACGCGCCGCCCAGCAGGACAAAGATCACGGAGAAGCCCAGGACGAAGAGCCCGATTCCGGCGAACATCCGGCCGCGTTTCTGCTTCTGCAGGTCAACGCCGCTGAGCCCGGTCACGTATCCCAGGTAGCCGGGCACCAGGGGCAGTACGCACGGTGAGAGGAAAGACACCAGGCCGGCCAGGAGCGCCACCGGGATGGCCAGCAGCAGCGAGCCGTTGAGGATGGTTTCAGCGAAGGGGCTGTTCACGGGCGCCCGGGGCTACTCTGCCACGGCGGCGGTAATGAGGGCTTTCAGCGTGCCTTTTTGGATCTCGCCAAGGACGCGGGAAGCCACCCGGCCCTGCTTGTCCAGGACCAGGGTGGTGGGGACCGCGCCGGGAGGGACCAGCCCCGAGACGGCCAGCAGCACGCCGCCGTCCTTGTCGTCGAAGCTGGGGTAGGTGAGGTTGAACGTCTTGTCGAACGCTTCAGCCGTGGCTTTCTCGTCCCGGAGGTTCACGCCGAAGAACTGGACGCCCTGGTCCTTGAACTCCAGGTGCAGTTCCTCCAGGAGCGGCGCCTCGACGCGGCACGGCGCGCAGGCTGCGAACCAGAAGTTCAGCACCGTGACCTGGCCCTGGAAATCGGCGGGTGCCACGTCGGTGCCGTTGAACAGGGTGCCGCTGACCTGGATGGCGGATTTGCGGTCCGCGGCGGCGAATTCGGTGACGGAGCCGTCACCGGCCACGTAGTTTTTGTTGTCCCCTGCCTTGGCCTGCTTGGCCAGGGCGTCCTCCTGGGCGCAGCCGGAAAGGCCAACTGTCAGGGCCGTCAGTGCCAGGCCGCCGGTGACCAGCATGCTGCGGCGCGAGGTGAGGGGCAGGTTGCCGGTCCCCCGGTCGATGTTCCGGGCCATGGTCAGGCTCCCGGGGTGCTGGCCGCACCGGGGAGGAGTGCGGCAGCGGGCTCGCTGTAACGGACGTCCGCAAGGTTCCCGCCGTCGTCGAACACCAGGGAGGTCACCGACGTGAGCGTGCATTCGCGCTTGCGTGGATCGTGCCACAGCCGGCGGCCTTCCGCGCTGAGCCGCGTGGCCCAGATGGGGAGCTGGTGGCTGACCATGATGGCCTCGGGGCCGTCAGCTCCGAAATCGCCTGCAGCCAGGCTGATGGCCTGGAGCCTGGCGTCCTGGATGGCGGCCATCATCCGGGCGGCCTGCTCCTTGTACGGTTCGCCCCAGGAGGGCCGCAGCGGGTTGACCAGGTGCGGCCAGTGCCGGGGCCGGCGAAGCTCCGCCTTGCTGACCTTCATGCCCTCGAAGTAGTTCTGGGCCTCGATGATCCGGCTGTCCGTATGGACCGGCAGGTGCAGGGCGTCAGCCGTGGGCGCGGCGGTTTCCTGGGCCCTGACCAGCGGTGACGCTGCCAGGTAGGTGATGCGGGCACCGGCGGCGGCCCGTTCCCGGAAGTATTCCGCCAGCAGCTGGGCCATCTCCTGGCCCAGCCGGGACAGGTGGAATTCGGGCAGCCTGCCGTACAGGACGCCATCAGGATTATGGACCTCGCCGTGGCGGAGCAGATGGACAGTGGCTTGGGGCATGTTTACCAGTTTCTCAAAGATGGCGTGCGATCCGAAATCTTCTACATCCAGTAGAACTTAAGTTTTTGAAGAAATGTTCCGCAGGAGGGAACAAAACATGCAAATGCATGTTTATACTGGATGCAGCAGTTAGTTGAGACTTCAAGTTATCGAGTCCCAGCGAACCGAACCCGGCATAACACCTCAAGGAGCACACCATGGCACTTCCCGCAGACATCACCACCGGCACCTGGACCCTCGACAACTCCCACAGCGAGATCGGCTTCACCGTCCGGCACGCAGGCATCAGCAAGGTCCGCGGCCAGTTCACCGACGCAGCCGCCACCCTTGAGCTGGCCGAGGACGTCGCCGATTCCCGGATTAACGCCACCATCAAGACCGCCAGCTTCGACTCCGGCGACGCCAACCGCGACGGCCACGTCCGCGGCGGCGACTTCTTCGACGTCGAGCAGTTCCCGGAAATCTCCTTCGTTTCCAACGGCCTGGTTGCCAAGGGCAACAGCTACGAACTCGCCGGCGACCTCACCATCAAGGGCGTTACCCGTCCGGTCACCCTGGACACCGAATTCAACGGCGTGGCCGTTGACCCGTTCGGCAACACCCGCGCCGGCGTCTCCGCCGAGACCACCATCAGCCGCAAGGACTTCGGCCTCACCTGGAACGCCGTCCTGGAGACCGGTGGCGTCCTGGTCAGCGACAAGGTTGCCATCAGCCTGGAACTGGCCTTCATCGCTCCGGCCGCGTAACTGATCGCCCCCGCTGCCTGACTGGCAGTACCCGGAACCCCGGCACCGGACCGTCAGGTCCAGTGCCGGGGTTCGGCGTTTAACGCCCCGGCCGCGCAGCCCGCGGGCCCTCGGAATACCTCCCAGGAATGACCCATAACGCGCACCCGCAAGGGTACGGTGGAAGGAAGCCATGCTGGGGGTACGGCCCAGGTCCGCTCCCCCGGCAGCCCACCTGGAAATCCGAGAGCAAAGGACCGCTTCATGAGCACTCCTCCCGTCCCGAATGATCCGCAGTCAGGCGAGCCGCAGCCCGGCCAGCCCCGCTATGGCGAAAACGCACCGCAGTACGGCCAAAATGCGCCGCAGTACGGCCAGCAGCCGGGCCAGGACGCACCGCAGTACGGCCAGAACCCACCGCAGTTCGGCCAGAACCCACCGCAGGCTCCCGCCTGGAACCAGCAGCCTGCCGGACAGCCCCCGTACGGCCAGTCGCCCTATGCGCAGTCCCCGTACGGGCAGCCTGAGGATGCCGGCACCAATGGCGTTCCGCAGCTGGTGACCATCTCCTTCTGGCTCATCATCGCCTCGGCCGTGATCTATGTAATCTCGATGTTCACCGGCCTGGGCCAGCTGGATGATCCTGCAATGCGCGGTCCCATCGACGATCAGCTTGAGGGCAGCGGAGTCTCCTATGAAGACGTCAAGGGCTTTATGACCGGCTCCCTGGTGGTCTTCGCCATCATCGGCGTTGCCCTGTACCTCCTGGTGGCCTTCTTTGTCCGCAAGGGCAAGAACTGGGCCCGCATCCTGGGCACCGTCTTCGCGGCGCTGTCCATCATCGGCCTCTTTGGCATCCCCTCCATCGGCACCCTGGGCACCGTGGCCGGCATTGTGGCAATCGTGCTGCTTTACCTGCCCAAGGCTGCGCCCTACTTTCGGAAGCAGCAGCCGTTTGCCAACCCATACGGCGGCAGCCCGTACGGCCGCTAAGCCGGCTGAAACCACCACCCCTGCGGGCGTGGGCCCCGGAACCGCCGGAACCTAGGCGGTCTGACCCGGGGCCTGCGCCCGCTGTGCGTGGTACGCAAGAATCTGCAGTTCGGTGGCCATGTCCACCTTTCGCAGGTTGACGCCCTCGGGGACCTGCAGCATCACGGGGGCGAAGCTGAGGACACTGTTCACTCCGGCCGCCACCACCCTGTCGCAGACGCCCTGGGCAACGGCGGCCGGCAAAGCCAGCACCACCATGTTCGCCCCCGTGCGCTGCAGCACGGCTTCAAGGTCTGCCACGTCGCTGACACGCAGCCAGCCCACCTCGTTCCCCACCACCATCTGGTCGGCATCGAAGATGGCCACCACGTCAAAGCCGCGGGACTCGAACCCGCCATACCTGGCCAATGCCTTGCCCAGGTTGCCGGCACCAACGATTGCGACTTTCCAGTCGTGGGTCAGGCCCAGGGCGGCGGCAATGTGGCGGCTGAGGTACTGCACCTCGTAGCCCACACCGCGGGTGCCGTAGGAACCCACATGGGAGAGGTCCTTGCGCAGCGTGGCTGAACTGACGCCGGAGGCCTCGGCCAGGGACTCGGAGGAGACCCGCTCCACACCGTCAGCCAGGAGCGTATTGAGGGCGCGCAGATAAATGGTCAACCGGGCCACGGCCGCGGGGGGAATCTGCTTGGCCGAGGCGTCCGGCAGGTCCGGGACAGCCTGGGGCGTTGGGTCCAGCGAAGTCACCAGCCCCTCCTTGCATCACGTTGGAACTCCACTCTAAAGCCCCGGCGCCAGTGCCAACAAAGCACCTGCCCGCAAAGGCCGGCCGCCTGCCACGTGCGGTCCCTACTCCGCCAGCGCGCGCCGCAGGAGCCGGGCCAGCCGGTTTTCATCAATTTTCCAGAAGTCGCGCTGCACCCCGTCCACCAGCACCACGGGAATCTCCTCGGCATACCGCTCGCGGAGTTCCGGCTGCTGGTCCACCTGTTCCTCGGACCACTCCAGCCCCAGTTCAGCGGCCACCCTGCCCACGGCGCGGCGGGCCTCCTCGCATAGGTGGCAGTCGGCTTTGGTGATCAGGACAACGGTGGGTGCAGCCATGCCTTAACCGTAGCCCCGCTGACGCTGCCCGGTGACGCGACGCCGCCGGGCCTGCGGATTGACTAGACTCGAGTCCATGCCCGTGGAGAGATATGTCGCCGTCGTCACAAGCCCGGTTGCTGCGCCGCAGCCGGGCGAGGCGGCGTTCTTCGACGTGGACAACACCCTGATGCGCGGTGCCAGCCTGTTCCACGTGGCCAGGAAGATGCACCAGCGCGGGGCGTTCACGCTGCGGGAGGCCGCGGGCATGGCGTGGAAGCAGTTCAAGTTTGTTGCCCGTGGCGAAAACATCGACGACGTCCATGCCGTCCGCGATTCAGCCCTCACCCTCGCCGCCGGCATCAGTGTTGCCGACATCAAGGCGCTCGGCGAGGAAGTCTATGACGAGATGATCGCCTCCCGGATCTGGCCCGGGGCCAAGGCCCTGGCCCAGCAACACCTCCGGGTGGGCAGGCGGGTGTGGCTGGTGACCGCCACTCCCATCGAAGTCGCCACAGTGATTTCCACCCGGCTGGGACTCACCGGAGCCCTGGGCACCGTGGGTGAAGTGGCGGACGGCCTTTACACGGGCCGCCTGGTGGGTGACATCCTGCACGGCTCCGCCAAAGCGGTGGCCGTCCGGGGTATTGCGGAAGCCGAGGGCCTGGACCTGTCGCGCTGCTGGGCCTACAGCGACTCCTACAACGACATCCCGCTGCTGAGCCTGGTGGGGCACCCGGTGGCCATCAACCCGGACGCCCGGCTCCGGCGGCACGCCCGGGACAACAACTGGCCGGTGTACGACTTCCGCGCCGGCCGCCGCGCCGCGACCTTCGGCCTGAAGGTGGCAACCGCCTGCGGCGCCGTCTACGGCCTGTGGAAAGGTTTCGCCCGGATCCGCGGCCCCCGCATCTAGCTGGCAGTTGTTGTCGTTATGAGCGCTCATAACGACAACAACTGCTACCTAGTTGGGAGAGGGCAGCAAAATGCCCGCCACCTGGAAGGCGACGGGCATTTCCACGCTGTACGAAGTATCTCTACTTCTTATTGCGGCGCTGGTGACGGGTCTTGCGAAGCAGCTTGCGGTGCTTCTTCTTGGCCATACGCTTGCGACGCTTCTTAATAACTGAACCCACGAAAGTTCCTCACAAACTAGATGCAGTACCTGTCTGTTGGGATGGTCCGTGGACAAAGCTACGAACTGCACAACCGACAGATTCCAACAATGACGTAAAACGTTCCTTAACAGGGTACCGCTTTCCGGGGGCGGCTTCTGACAACAAAGCGCACCACAGGCTCACGGTGCCCCATTAAGGCTGAAAACCTCAGGCGGTTTCGGTATGCCCGTCGACAACAGCACCCTTGAGGTACTGGTCCACGGCATTCTCGGGGACCCGGTAGGACCGGCCGAAGCGCACCGCCGGCATTTCACCGGAGTGCACCAGCCGGTACACGGTCATTTTGGAGACGCGCATGACCTGGGCTACTTCAGCCACTGTCAGGAACTTCGCGTTGGAGAAGTTCTGTTCTGCCGACATTTCCCTATTTTCCTTTGCTGACGGATGGACACAGAGACCCCAGGTACTTGCCAATGCGGTGTTCTTGATGCTGAGCCCATCCACCAACCACTTATTTAGATACTGTAGATGTTCCTGTGGCAGATGTGAAAGTAGTGCGACGGCTTATTTTGCCGTCCGGCGTTTCCGTGCGGAGGCAGCCAGCTGGGCCAGGACAGACACGGAGACGTCCCAGTCCATGCAGGCGTCGGTGACGCTCTGGCCGTAGACCAGCGCGTCCCGCCCTGCGCGGTGTTCGGCAACGTCCAGGTTCTGCGCGCCGCCCACCAGGAAGCTTTCGAGCATCACGCCGGCGATCGCCTGTGCCGACGGGCCGCCGTCCTCGAGCTGGGCGCCGATTTCCAGGGCCACCTCTGCCTGGCGGTGGTGGCTCTTGCCGCTGTTGGCGTGGCTTGCGTCCACGATCAGGCGCGGGTTCAGGCCCTTGCCTGCCAGCTTGCCGGAGGCGGCCTGGACGTCCACGGCGGAGTAGTTGGGGCCCTTCCGGCCGCCGCGGAGGATGACATGGGTGTCGGGGTTTCCGGCGGTGGACACCAGCGCGGCCCGGCCGTCGCCGTCGATCCCCAGGAAGGCCTGGGCAGCCCCGGCGGCACCGCAGGCGTCGATGGCCACCTGGAGGTCGCCGTCGGTCCCGTTTTTGAACCCGATGGGCATGGACAGCCCCGAAGCGAGCTGCCGGTGGATCTGGCTTTCGGTGGTCCGCGCCCCGATGGCGCCCCAGGCGATGAGGTCCGCCATGTACTGCGGGCTGATGGGCTCAAGGAATTCGGTGGCCGTGGGCAGGCCCAGCGCGGTGACCTGCTGGAGGAAATGCCGGGCGGCGCGCAGGCCGGTGACCATGTCGTGGCTGCCGTCCAGGCGCGGGTCGTTGATCAGGCCCTTCCAGCCCACGGTGGTGCGGGGCTTTTCGAAGTAGGTCCGCATGACGATCAGCAGGTCGGCTTTGTGCTTCTCCGCCTGGCTGACCAGCCGGCGGGCGTATTCCAGCCCGGCTTTGGGATCGTGAATGGAGCAGGGGCCCACAATGACCAGCAGGCGGTCATCCAGTCCGTCCATGATGGCGCGGACCTCGTCGCGGCCGCGTTCCACCACGGTGGCTTCCCGGGTGTCCAGCGGCAGCTCGGCGATGAGCTCCTGGGGCGTGGGGAGGGCAGTGAATTCGCTGACGCGCAGGTTGGACGTGGATTTTGCTGCGGGTGCGGCGGCTGATGCGGTGCTCATGATGGGTCCTGTTCCGGGAGAGGAAGCGGGCCCAGAATCAGAACCCGCCGGGAAATGGCGAAGGGCAGAGAATGGTCTCTGCCCTGTTGGCTCTGAAGGAAAGTTGGATGCGTGTCAGTTAGACGCGGGCCCCTCCAGAGCCAACGAAAAATACGCATACCAACGGTTAGTCATGGCAAGACCCTAACCGGGCGGCGCGGGCAGCGCAAAATTCCGGCGTCACACTCCGTCCCAGGCTTGTCCGCGGGACCGGCCCTTGAAGGACCTGCTGCGCGGACAAGCCAAGGAATCGTCCGACGGCGGCCGGCACCTGGCCGGCGACGGTCACCTAACCAACCACAGTGACCGTCCTGGCCGGGGTGAACGCCGGCAGGTAGGTGCTGGAGCCGAGGTATTTCGCTTGCAGGACGTGTTTGCCGTAGCGCAGCGAGGTGTGGGTGTAGCCGGCCTTGCCGTTGACCAGTTTCACCGGCGCGCCCACCTTGGTGTTCCAGTCATAGAACTGCACCCACCCCGTGGGCGTTGCGCCGCCGCCAACAGCCGGCATGATGACGGCCTGGACGGTGACAGCAGTCCCCGGCCGGATGTCGCCGTGGTGCGAGCTGTGGAACTCACCCTTCACCGCGGCAAGGGCAGGCGTCACGGTGTGGGTCACCGGCCCGGAGGTTGAGCCGAAGTAGTCGCCCTCCGCGTGCCTGAATTCTGCGGTGAACACGTGCTGGCCCGCGGGCAGGTAGTTGATGGTGAAGACCGACTGCCAGCCCGGTCCGGGGGCCTGGGCCTGGACCTCGACGCCGTCGACAATCAGCACCAGGCTTCCCAGCGGCGTTCCGGTCAGTGGCCCTGATGGGAGCGCCGTGGCCCGCGCCGTGACGGTAACGGGTGCACCGAACACCGATGTGCCAGCCGGCATAACGGTGATGGCCGTCCTGGTCCCCGGCCCGCTGATGGCAGTAATCGAGAACCTGATGGTTTTGGGGACGAAGGTGCTGTCCCCCGAGTATCTGGCCTTGAAGAAGGTCGTTCCCAGGGCGAGGACCGGCGAGTCCATCAGCGCCAGCCCAAGGAACGGTTCTTCGGTGTCGACGTCCCCCACGCCAAGCACCGTGCCATCGGCGTCGGACAACAGGCTGACGGTTCCCGACGGGACACCTGTACCTGGCGCGGCCGGAACGACGCCTGCCGCCACCAGGACCGGGGCGTCCGCGAAGGGAAGCCCGAACGCATTGGCGCTCAGCGTGACCTCCGCCCTGCCTGTTCCGTAGGAGCTGGTTCCGGCAGCCTGCGCGGGCCCGGCCAGGCCTGCAAACGCGATGGTGATTGCCGCAAGGACCGGCACGATGATGCCAACCCGCCGGAACCGGCTGCGTGCCGCTGTTGGAGGTGCGGCGTTGGATGCTGTGTCCATGTGGTTTCACTTTCCCGATGACTAAATGTCACGGAAAGCCCCAGCACCTCCGCAGGCCTGGTGTGGCCAACAGGCACAGGATAGTCCCGTCCCCCACCGCGCGGTAGGGACAGGAAGGGCTAAGCCAGCATCTTGTGGAGAAATTGCAGCTGCTTAATCCAGTGGTGCTCCTGGCCGCCCTCGTGGTTGTTGAACCTGTACACCTCGATGTCCTTGGCCACGCCGGCCGCGGGCGCGCCCGGCTCCCCCGCGCCGTAGGCGTTGAAGCTGGCAAACACGGTGGATGGCGGGCAGATGTCATCCATCTGGGCCGCCGAATAAAGGGCCGGCGCGGTGGCGAGGCGGGCCAGGTTGACGCCGTCGAAGTAGCGCAGCACGTCCAGGATGGAATCGTAGCTGTCCCGGTGCCGGGCCAGGAACGCGGCGATCTCCGGGTACGGCCCGCGCGGAGTGATGTCGATGGCGCGGGGGAAGTCCTGCAGGAACGGGACATCCGGCAAGGCGGCGATGACCCCGTCCAGGCGGCCGGCCGCAAGCCCGGCAGCGGCCACCACAATGCCGCCGCCCTGGCTGACGCCGGCCAGCACCACTTTGGCAGGGTCGACGGCGGGGTGCGCCTGGGCAGCCTCCACGGCACGGAAGGCGTCCATGTAGACACGCCGGTAGTAGTAGTCCTCGCGGTTCCCGATGCCGCGGGTCATCAGGCCTGCGTGGGCCACTCCGCCTGCCGAGGGATGCGGGTCCGGTGTTTCCCCCAGGGTCCCGCCGTAGCCCTGGCCCCGGGTGTCCATGATGAAGTGGGCGTACCCGGCCTGCGCCCAGCGGGTGTCCTGGTTGACCAGTCCGCGGCCGCCCGAGTAGCCCACGTAGTGCACCACCACGGGCAGCCGGGTTCCGGCGTCGCGGTGCGCCGGCAAGTGCAGCCAGCCCTTGATGGGCGCGCCGCCGAAGCCTGCGAACGTGACGTCGAAGGTGTCGATGACCGTGAGGTGGTTCTCCACGGGTTCAAACGTTGGCGCCAGCGGGAAAGCCCTGGTTTCCTCGACGGTGGCGTCCCAGAACGCCGCAAAGTCATCCGGTGCTGTGACGTGGCTGCTGTAGCTGCGCAGCTGGGCGAGGGGCAGGTCAAAGAGTGGCATGCGGTGGTCCGGTCCTGTTGCTGGTGGAAGTGGTTTTCTGCTGATCCTAGGTCGTTTGGGGCGCAGCGTCATGCCGTGATGACGCCGTGTTCAGTGCCAGCCCGCCGCCGGCTCCGACGGTGATGGCGGCCGGCTCTCCGGGCAGCAGCCGGAGGGCCAGGATTTTGTCCCCGGACCGGAGCTGGACGGTGGCTTCGCGCTGGGCGGCAAGGGTGGCCCCGGCCAGCCGGCCGTCCCGCCACTCGAGGTCCACTTCCACCCCGGGGCGGGCGCGGAGCCGATTGGCTTTGCCGGCCGGAAGCTCGGCCGGAAGGGCTGGAAGCAGCTCGATTTCCTGCACCCCGGCGGCGGTCCGGTGGCTCTGGACCAGGCACTCAGCCACGCCGGCCACAAAGCCGAAGTTGCCGTCGATCTGGAACGGCGGGTGGGCCCCGAAGAGGTTCGGGTACAGCCCGCCGCTGTGACCCGACCGTTCGGCGGCCATGTCCCGGAAGTACAACCTGAACAGGTCGCTGACCTTCTCCGGCTGCCGGAGCCGGGCCCGCAGGAGGATTTTCCAGGCCAGGGACCAGCCGGTGGATTCGTCGCCGCGGCCGTCGAGGCTGGCTTTGACGGCCGCCTCGAGCTCCGGTGCCAGCGGTGTATCGCCGGGGTAGGCGAGGTAGAGGTGGCTGACGTGGCGGTGGTCCTGCTCCCACTCTTCCGGGTCGGCCAGCCATTCGCGCAGGCGGCCGTTGCGCCCGGGCGCGGGTTCCGGCAGCCGGGGCAGGGCACGCCGGGCGGCGGCAGCAACGGCGTCGTCCGGCTGGCCCAGCCCGGCCGCCAGGGCGTCCACCATCAGGAAGGTGTCCCGGATCAGCGTCAGGTCCAGGGTGGAGGACTCCGCGACGGCAGCCCGGCCACCGCCGCCGGGGAGGGTGAAGCTGTTTTCCGGCGAGGTGGACGGGCTGGTGCCCAGCGTCCCGTCCGGGTTCTCCAGCAGCAGGTCCAGGGCGAAGGCTGCTGCGCCACGGACGGCGGGCCAGGCGGCGTCCCGGGCGAAGCCGGGCCCGGCGGCCCCGAACTGCAGGTGCTCCCACAGGTGGCGGACCAGCCACAGCCCGGCCATGGGCCAGTAGGACCATTCCGGGGAATGCCTGCCGTGCCCCACCGGTTTGCTGTACCCCCAGATATCCGAGTTGTGGTGCACCGCCCAGCCGTCGGCGCCGTAGTACTCCCTGGCCGTGCGGGCCCCGGTCACCTGAAGGGCTTCAATGAGGGCGAACAGGGGCTCCGCGCAGGCAGCCAGGCCCGTGGGTTCCGCGGCCCAGTAGTTCATCTGCAGGTTGATGTTGGTGGTGAAGTTGGAGCTCCACGGCGCGGTCAGCTCGGCGTTCCAGATGCCCTGCAGGTTGGCGGGGGTGCCCTGCCAGGCGGTTCCCGGCCGCGAGCCCGGGTGGCCCGCCCGGGAACTGCAGATCAGCAGGTACCGGCCGTAGTTGAACAGCAGCGCGGCCAGGCCGGGATCTGCCGCCAGCGGCCCGGCCGGATTCCGGTTGGCGGCCAGCAGCCGCTCGGCCGTGTTGGTGCCTTGCCACGGGGGCACGTCAAGGGTGAGGCTGCAGCTGTCGTACAGGGCTGCGTGGCTTGCTTCGTGCCGTTCCAGTAATCCTGCCGGACCGGTTGCCGCTGCGCTGGCGAGCAGTGCCCGGGCGGCGTCGGCAGCGCCGGCCGCCGTGCCCTGCGGTTGCCGGCCGAGGCCGTGGAACGTGGTTTCGGTGGTGATGAACACCGTGGCGCGGTGGACGCCGGTGGCGGCCAGGCCGCCGTCGTCCGCCGCCGCGTCGGTGCCGTCGTGTTCCCAGGACATCACGGCGGCGCCCTGGAGGCTGAGCGAATCATCATCGGAGTAGTCCACGGCGCCGCCGTCGTGGGAAGGCGCGACGCCGGACGGCAGCTTCAGTTCCATGGCCGCGGTTCCTGCCGCCGCGGTCCGCCGGAGGATGCGCAGCGGGGAATCGAGCCGGAGTGCCAGGTCCAGGCCCTGCGGCGCACCGGACTCCACCGTCACCACGAGGACTGAGGGGTGGTGGGCCGCAAATGCCTCGATGCGGATGTTGTGGCCCGCCTGCTGGTATCGGGTGCTGTTGACGGCACGGGCCAGGTCCAGGCTGCGGCCGTAGCCGGCGGGGGCCCCGGAATCGCCGGCAACTGCGACCGCCAGGAAAAAGTCGGCGAACGGAAGGTAGGCCTGCGAGTTGCGGTGCTGCAGCTGCTTCATCGTTTCGTGGGCCGCCCCGAAATCACCGGCGCTGATCTGCCCCCGCGCCGCGGCCAGGATGGCGTCCGCTGATTCCCGGCTGAATGCAGGGCCGAGGTCCTGGCTGTGCGGGGAGCCGGACCAGGCCGATCCGTCATTGAGCTGGAACCGGTGCTCCAGTCCGGGCTGCCCGGGGACCGGCGCCCCGCCGAAAACCATGGCTCCCAGGCGTCCGTTGCCCAGCGGCAGCGCTGCCAGCCAGTCGGCTGCGGGCGAGTCATAAGTCAGGGAATGTTCAGTGCGCACGGAATCCAACCCTAGACAATTACATCGATGGAGAGAAGGGGTCCGGCAGGAAATCCCACCCTGCGGCAGGGCCCGGAGTTCCGGACCCCGCCGCACGGGCGTTATCGCCTGGCAAGCTCCGGGGTGAACTCCAGCAGTGCGTGCGAACCCACCACAAGGGACCGCAGGTCCGCCAGTCCGCCGGACACTTGGCCAGCAGCCCTGGCCTGGACCAGGACGTTACCCAGGGCCGTGGCCTCGACCGGGCCGGCCACCACGCGCTTGCCGGTGGCATCCGCCGTCAACTGGCAGAGCAAGGCGTTCTGGGATCCGCCGCCCACCACGTGCACCACGTCCACGGTGCGGGCCGCGAGCCGTTCCGCGTCGCGGATGGTGCGGGCGTACCCCGCAGCCAGGCTGTCCATGATGCACCGGGTGACCGCCGCCGGATCCGCCGGCAGGATATCCCCGGTGACCTTAACTGCCGAGCTGATCCGGGCAGGCATGTTGTCCGGCGCGATGAAGTAGGGATCGTCCGGGTTGACCTGTGGGCCGCCGGACGGCAGCGCCGCAGCGGCTGCGAGCAGCGCCGGCAGGTCCTGCGTGAACCCTTCAGCAGCCCAGGACCGCTGGCATTCACTCAGCAGCCACAGCCCGCCCATGTTCCGCAGGTAACGGATGGTGCCGTCCACGCCGCGTTCGTTGGTGAAGTTTGCCTCGCGGCTGGCCTCGGTCAGCACCGGCGAGTCCAGCTCCAGCCCCACCAGGGACCATGTCCCGGAGGAAATGTAGGCGAAGTCCTTCGCTTGGGCCGGGACCGCGGCGACGGCGGAAGCGGTGTCGTGCGAGCCCACAGCCACCACGGTGGTGGTGGCCGGCAGGCCAACGTTGGCCGCGACGTCCGGCAGCAGCGTCCCCACGGTTTCACCTGGCTGGACCAGGGGCGGGAACAGCTTTTTGGGCAGGCCCAGCTCGGCCAGGAACCCGGTGGCCCACTCCCCCGCCACGGCGTCGAACAGGCCGGTGGTGGAGGCGTTGGTGGCTTCGGTCCGCCGCTGCCCGGTCAGGAGGAAGGCGATCAGGTCCGGGATAAGCAGGGCCTGCAGCCCGGTCAGGTCCGGTTCCGTGGCCAGCTGGTACAGCGTGTTGAACTGCAGGAACTGCAGCCCGGTTGTGGCGTACAGGCGGGCCGGATCCAGTTTTGCGTGCACGGGCGCGACGGCGGCGCGGCTGCGGTCATCCCGGTAGCTGAACGGCTGGGCCGTCAGCTGGCCGGCGGCGTTGACCAGGCCGTAGTCCACGGCCCAGGTGTCGATGCCGATGCTGGTGATCGTTTCGTCCTGGCTCGCAGCCACGGTGGCCGCGGCAGCGAGCCCCGCGAGGACCTCCGCGAACAGGGCGTCGAAATCCCAGCGGAGGCCGCCGTCGAGCTCCACCACGCCGTTGGGGAACCGGTGGACCACTTCAAGGTCCACGGTGCCGCCGGTGGTCCGGCCCAGGATGACCCGGCCGGAGGAAGCGCCGATGTCGACGGCGGCGAACACGCCGCCGCCGGCACCGGTTTCAGGCCTGGTGCTCATCGCAGGAAGGCTGCTGCCACACCGGCATCCACGGGGATGTGCAGGCCGGTGGTGTGGGACAGTTCGCTGCTGGTGAGGACGGCGGCGGCGTTGGCCACGTGCTCAGGCAGGACTTCGCGCTTGAGCAGGGTGCGCTGGGCGTAGTACTCGCCCAGTTTTTCCTCGTCCACGCCATACACGGCGGCGCGCTTGGCGCCCCAGCCGCCGGCGAAGATCCCGGAGCCGCGGACCACACCGTCGGGGTTGATGCCGTTGACGCGGATTCCGTGCTCGCCCAGTTCAGCTGCGAGCAGCCGGACCTGGTGCGCCTGGTCCGCCTTGGTGGCAGAGTAGGCGATGTTGTTCGGGCCCGCGAAGACGGAGTTCTTCGAGGAGATGTAGATGATGTCCCCGCCCAGGCCCTGGGCAATCATGACCTTTGCGGCGGCCTTGGCCACCAGGAAGGAGCCCTTGGCCATCACGTTGTGCTGGAGGTCCCAGTCCTTTTCGGTGGTTTCGAGCAGCGGCTTGGAGATGGACAGGCCGGCGTTGTTCACCACCAGGTCCACGCCGCCGAACGCCAGGACCGCGGCGTCGATTGCCGCCGCGACCTGGGCTTCGTTGGTGACGTCCGCCTGGACGCCGATGGCAACGTCCGGGCCGCCCAGTTCCTCAGCCACCTTTTCGGCGTTCTCCAGGTTCAGGTCGGCAATGACCACGCAGGCGCCTTCCGCGGCGAGGCGGGTGGCGATGGCCTTGCCGATGCCCGACGCCGCTCCGGTCACCAGGGCGATGCGGGTGGCGTGCGACTTCGGCTTGGGCAGGCGGGCCAGCTTGGCTTCCTCCAGCGCCCAGTATTCGATCCGGAACTTCTCGGATTCCTCGATCGGGGCGTAGGTGGAGATCGACTCGGCACCGCGCATCACGTTGATGGCGTTGATGTAGAACTCCCCGGCCACGCGGGCGGTCTGCTTGTTCGCGCCGAAGCTGAACATGCCCACCCCGGGAACCAGCACAATGGCCGGGTCCGCGCCGCGCAGTGCCGGGCTGTTTTCGTCGGCGTGGCGGTCGTAGTAGGCCTGGTAGTCCTCGCGGTAGTCCGCGTGCAGTTCGTGCAGGCGGGCGATCGAGTCCTCGATGGATGCGTCGGCCGGCAGGTCCAGGACCAGCGGCTTGACCTTGGTGCGCAGGAAGTGGTCCGGGCAGGACGTGCCCAGGGCGCCCAGGCGCGGGTGTTCGGCTGCGGCGAGGAAGTCAAGGACGACGGCGTCATCGCTGAAGTGCCCCAGCTGCGGTTTGTCGGTGGAGGCCAGGCCGCGGATCACGGGTGCCAGGGCGGCGGCTTTGGCCTTCCGCTCTGCTTCCGGCAGGGCTGCGTAGCCGGGCAGCGCTGCACCGAAGGGTTCGGCTGTGCCGTTGTCCTTGATGTAGGCCTCGGCCTGCTCGATGATCCACAGCGAGTTGGCTTCGGCTTCCTCGCTGGTTTCGCCCCACGCGGTGATGCCGTGGCCGCCCAGGATGGTGCCGATGGCCTGCGGGTTGGCCTCCTTGATGGCGGCGATGTCCAGGCCCAGCTGGAAGCCGGGGCGGCGCCAGGGCACCCACACCACCTTGGTGCCGAAGATCTTGGTGGTCATCGCCTCGCCGTCCGCAGCGGTGGCAATGGCAATGCCGGAGTCCGGGTGCAGGTGGTCAACGTGTGCGGCGTCCACCAGTCCGTGCATGGCAGTGTCGATGGAGGGCGCGGCGCCGCCCTTGCCGTGCAGGCAGTAATCGAAGGCGGCCACCATTTCGTCTTCGCGTTCGACGCCGGGGTAGACGTTCTTGAGGGCGTTCAGCCGGTCAAGGCGCAGCACGGCAAGGTTCCCGGCCTTCAGGGTGCCCAGGTCTCCACCGGAGCCCTTGACCCAGAGCAGCTGGACGTCCTCGCCGGTGACGGGATCCTTCTCGGTGCCTTTGGCGGAGGTGTTGCCGCCGGCAAAGTTGGTGTTCCGCTTATCGGCGCCGAGGCGGTTGGAACGGGAAATCAGGTCTTCGACAGTCTTGTTACTCATGGCTGTTTATGCGCCCCATCCGGATTGCTGGCCGCCCACGCGGTCCTCGTTGATCTTTTTCTGGTATCCGCTGGCCTTGAAGGCGGCCATCGGGTCCGCGGGCAGGCCGCGGGATTCACGCCATTCGGCCAGGATGGGCCGGACGTCGGTGTAGAAGGCGTCGTTGAACACGCCGTTGGCGGCCAGGACGTCGCCGGCGCGCTGGGCTTCGGTCAGCGCCGCGGTGTCGATCAGCAGGGCGCGGGCCGTCATTTCCTGGACGTTGAGCACCGAGCGGATCTGGCCCGGAATCTTCTCTTCCAGGTTGTGGCACTGGTCCAGCATGAGGGCCACGGCGGAATCCTTGCCGAAGCCGCCGCCCCGGATGACCTCGTGCATGATGCGGAAGAGCTGGAACGGATCCGCTGCTCCCACAATCAGGTCATCGTCCGCGTAGAAGCGCGAGTTGAAGTCGAAGGAACCGAGCTTGCCCAGGCGCAGGAGCTGCATCACGATGAATTCGATGTTGGTGCCGGGGGCGTGGTGGCCGGTGTCCAGGCAGACAAATGCCTTCTCGCCCAGGGCCAGGGTCTGCGCGTAGGAGGTTCCCCAGTCGGGCACGTCGGTGTGGTAGGTGGCAGGTTCGAAGAATTTGTACTCGAGCACCAGGCGGTGGTCCTCGCCCAGGGCTGCGTAGATTTCCTGCAGGGACTCGGCCAGCCGGTCCTGGCGGCCGCGCATGTCGTCCTGGCCCGGATAGTTGGTGCCGTCAGCCAGCCAGACCTTCAGGTCCTTGGACCCGGTGGCGTGCATGACGTCGATGCAGTCCAGGTGGTGGTCCACGGCGCGGCGTCGCACGGCCTCGTTGGAGGAGGTCAGCGAGCCGAACTTGTATTCGTCGTCCTGGAACGTGTTGGAGTTGATGGTGCCCAGGCCAACACCGAGGCCCGCGGCGTATTCCTTGAGGGCCTCGTAGTCGTCCACCTTGTCCCAGGGGATGTGCAGGGCCACGGTGGGCGCCAGGCCCGTCAGTTCGTGGACCTTGGCCGCGTCCGCGAGCTTCTCGTGCACCGTCCGCGGCGTGCCGGGGGTGCCGAACACCTTGAACCGGGTGCCTGAATTTCCATAGGCCCACGACGGGACCTCGATGGCAAGCTCCTCGAGCCTGCCCAGCGCCATTGCTACGTCATTCATGATGGATCTTTCCGGTGTCTGGTGTTGCGTGTGGTTTTGGTGACGGCCCGCTGCCGGCGCCGATTGGTGCGGCGCGGGCGGGCTGGTTGTGGTGGGCGGCCGCCGGGTGGGGCTGCCGGCCCGGTTGGGGCGGATCAGCCCGGGGCAGTGCCCGCCGCTGCGAGCTGGCCGTCAAGGTTGAAGACTTCCTCCAGTACCTGGAAGCCTTCATCGGGCGCCTGGCCGGAGTCCTCAAACAGGGTGGCCATTTCCGCCTGCCAGCGGGCATTGACCTCCGTCAGGCCCATCCGGGCCCGGACGGCATCGAAGTCGTCGCACTCGACGTAGCCCACTAGTAGCCCGTCCCCGCCAAGGAACAGCGAGTAGTTGTGCCAGCCGGAATCCTTGAGGGCCTGCAGCATCTCCGGCCACACGGCGGCGTGGCGGCGACGGTACTCGTCGATCAGTGCCGGCTGGACGGAGGAGCGGAAGCACACCCTCATCTGGAACCCTCCTGAATTTCGCAAACTTTGAATCGTTTCATTGTTACGATTCAAAGTACTCTTGAACCTGAGTGGGTGTCAAGCATTCCGTCCGGTTGTCCAAGCAGCGGTTCGGAACACCCGGCACCTTCGCCTACCAGCACGGAGAATCATGAACCGCACCGCCAGTATCAAGGACGTCGCCAACCAGGCCAGCGTGGCGGTGGGTACCGTCTCCAACGTTCTCAATTACCCGGACCGGGTGTCCCAACGGACCAAGGACCGCGTCCTGCGGGCCATCGACGAGCTGGGGTTTGTCCGCAATGACGCGGCCCGCCAGCTGCGTGCCGGACACAGCAGGACCATCGGGCTGATTGTCCTCGACGTGGGGAACCCGTTCTTCACGTCCGTGGTGCGCGCGGCAGAGGACGCCGCCGCGCTGCAGGGCAGCGCCGTACTGCTTGGCGACAGCGGCCACGACGCCGGCCGGGAGGCGAACTACATCGACCTGTTCCAGGAACAGCGCGTCCAGGGCCTGCTGATTTCGCCGGTGGGGGACGTGAGCGAGCGCCTGGACCTGCTCCGCGAGCGCGGTGTACCCACGGTCCTGGTGGACCGGCAGGCGGACGAGTCCAAGTTCAGCTCCGTCGCCGTGGATGACGACGCCGGCGGGTACCTTGCTGCGCGGCACCTGCTGGACACGGGCCGCCGTCGGCTGGCCTTTGTGGGCGGACCCACCAGCATCCGGCAGGTGGCGGACCGGCTCCAGGGTGCCCGGCGGGCGGTGGACGAGGAGTCCGGTGCCACGCTGGAGGTGCTGGGTTCCGAGGGCCAGACAGTGCTGGCCGGGCGGAGCGTGGGCAACATGCTGGTGGAGCGCGGCCTGGACGGTTTGCCGGAGGGAATCTTCTGCGCGAACGATCTCCTGGCCCTGGGTGTGATGCAGTCCCTCACCATGACCCATACCGTCAGGATCCCCGATGACGTGGCCCTGATCGGCTATGACGACATCGATTTTGCCGTCTCCGCCGTGGTGCCATTGTCCTCCGTCCGGCAGCCCACCGAAGCGTTGGGGCGCACCGCCATTGAACTCCTTGTCGAGGAGGTCGACTCGCAGAACGCCACCCACCGCGCCGTGGTGTTCACCCCGGAACTGGTGGTCCGCCAAAGCACTGCCGGTCCTGCCTGAGGCACCGCTGGCCCGGCGGACGCCCCGGCGGACGCCACGATGCGGCACAAGGCGGCACGAGGCGGCACGGCCGCCGCGGGTTCAGGCCAGGGCTTCCACCACCAGGTTGCGGTAGGCCGCCCGGAGCGGTGCCATCTGGCGGAACCCGATGCGGCCGCCGGCCAGTGTGGTGGCAGCGGAATCGGTCCAGTCGAAGAGCGGCAGTCCGTTGGCGCTGAACGCCACCAGGGGACCATCCTTGACCACCTCCAGCCGGTAGAAGTCCGTGGCATCCTCCGCAGGCGGCAGCGGATCGGCGCCCTGCGCCACGAGTTCAAAGCCGGCGCTTTTGCGCAGGTTGCAGGTCCGGAAGGCCCGCTCGGACGCGTACTTGTGCCGGAAGTAGGACACATGCAGGGCGTCAATGTCCCCCGAGTGGTACTGCGGGTAGTAGCCGGTGCGCGGCGCGAGGTCCGGGGAGAACAGGTCCGTCCCGCCCTGCCCCACGGCAGCGAAGAAGAGCATGGCCAGGCCCGGTTCCGCCAGCGGCAGGAAGTCCCAGCTGATCCGGATCCGGTCCGGGAATTCCACCGGGCACCAGAAGGTCCAGTGCGCGTGATCACCGAATTCGGCGTCGTCCCTGGTTCCCCACAGTTCCAGGGCACCGTCCCGGGCACCCATTCCCAAGGGCCCTTCGGCCACCCAGCCGGCAGCATCCGCGGGCCCGGCCAGGGCGTTCCGGTAGAGGACGGTTGGTGCGGCGCCCACCTAGGCGCGTCCCGCCGTCGTGCTTAATGCCGGAACAGCTCCGGCGCCGCCGGGGCCGTACCCGGCCAAGGTGAGCTGCCGGGCCACCTCGCGCGCCACCCGGGCGGCGCCTTCCTGCGAGAAGTGTGTGTTGTCCGCCAGCCCTTCCGGCCAGTGGGCGTGCTCCCCGGGTCCGAAGTGGCAGAACAGCGCCCGCGAGCCTGACTCCCCCAGCTGCCGGTACAGCGCCCGCGTCCAGGCATTGAGGTCCAGCACCGGCAGCCCCAGCTCCAGCCCGATCTCGCGGACCACCTCCGGATAATCCTCCAGGCTCTCCGCCGGCACCGCGCCCGACGACGGCCCGGCAACAAAGTGCCGCCGCTCCACGGAGGTGCAGAGGACCGGGAGCCCGCCCAGGTTCCGGACGTCCTGGACCATGGTGCGGAGGTTGGCGGCGTACCCCGTGCGGGCAGCCAGGTGCTGCTGCTTCTGGTCGTTGTGGCCGAACTGGATCAGGACGAGGTCGCCCTCCCCCGTTTCCGCGAGGAGCCGGTCCCAGAGGCCTTCCGCCCGGAAGGATTCGGTGCTGGCCCCGCCCTTGGCGAAGTTGTGCACCGCCGCCCAGGTGTAGGTGAGCGGGGCCAGGTGGGCACCCCAGCCGGACATCGGGAACTCATAGGCGGGACAGGCGGCCACCGTGGAGTCTCCGGCGAGCAGGATCTTCATTGCATTCCTTTCCAAACAACGTGTTGCCCTATCACTTATGGTCCCCAAAACCCGGTTTTGGGGACCATAAGTGATAGGGCAAGTGGGGGTTAGCCCTTGACCGAGCCGATGAGCATTCCCTTGGCGAAGTGCTTCTGCAGGAACGGGTAGAAAATCAGGATGGGCAGCGTGGCCACCACAATCACGGCGAACTTGATGCCCTGCTCCGGCGGGATGTAGTTGGGATCCACGTTCCCCGTGCCCAGCAGGTCCGAGGCCGCGGTGACCTGGCGGAGGTACATCTGCAGGGTCCACTTGGAGTTATCGGACAGGTACAGCAGCGGGGACATAAAGTCGTTCCAGATGCCCACGGCGTAGAACAGCGCAAATGTGGCCAGGACCGGTTTAGACAGCGGCAGCAGGATCCGCCAGAGGATCCCCACCTCCGTGGCGCCGTCCATCTTGGCCGATTCCTCGAGCTCCGCAGGAAGCTCCTGGAAGAAGTTCTTGATGATGATCAGGCTGAACGGGTTGATGGCCGCCGGCAGGATCAGCGCCCAGTAGCTGTTGAGCAGGCCCAGGTCCTTGACCAGCAGGAACGTGGGGATCATACCGCCGGAAAACACCATGGCGAACACCACCAGGGACAGGATGACCTGCCGGCCGCGGAGGTTCTTTTTGGCCAGCGGGTACGCCATGGTCACCGTGAAGGCCAGCTGCACCAGGGTGCCGACGGCGGTCACCAGCACGGTGGTGACAAGGGCCCGGATGAACGCCGGGGTGGAGAAGATGTATTCGTAGGCGCCCAGGGTGAACTGCTCGGGCCAGATGAAGAACGGCCGGCTGGTGATCTCCGCTTCCGTGGCGAAGGAACCGGCGAAGACGTAGATGAACGGCAGCAGCGTCACGATGCCGATCAGGGACAGGAAAACGTAGTTGGCGACGTCGAAAATCCGGCCGCCAGTGGTGTTGTGGATCTTCATTAGAACAGTCCGCTCTGGTTGAACCGCTTGGCCAGGGCGTTGGTGCCGAAGATCAGCACAATGCCCACCAGGGATTTGAACAGGCCAACGGCCGTTGAGTAGCTGTAGGCGCCCTGGGTGATGCCCACAAAGTAGACGTAGGTATCAAACACATCGGCCACTTCACGGTTCAAGGCGTTGGTCATCAGGTAGATCTGTTCAAACCCGGTGTTGAGGGTCTGTCCGATGGCCAGGATCAGCATCACAATGATGGTGGAACGGATCCCGGGAAGGGTGATGTGCCAAACCCGCCGGAACCGTCCGGCGCCGTCGATGATGGCGGCCTCGTACTGGTCCTGGTCCACGGTGGCCAGGGCGGCGAGGAAGATGATGGTGCCCCAGCCCGTGTTTTTCCAGATGTCCTGCAGCACAATCAGCGGCCGGAACCAGGCGGGGTCGGACAGGAAGTCGATGTCGGTTCCCATGAGGTTGTTCAGCAGCTGGAACAGCGGCCCGATATCCAGGGCGAAGAGCAGGAAGCTCAACGACGCGACGATGGTCCAGGACAGGAAGTGCGGAATGTACACCAGGGTCTGCACTGTGCGCTTGAGGATGCTGAGCCGGACCTCGTTCAGCAGCAAGGCCAGGACGATGGTCAGCGGGAAAGCTATGCCCAGGTTCAGGAACGCCAGGATCAGGGTGTTGCCCAGCAGCCGGGGGAAGTCCGGGTTGGCGAAGAAGTCCTGGAAATGCGAGAACCCCACCCACGGGCTGCCGTTGACGCCCAGGAACGGGACGTACTCCTTGAACGCGATGCTGACCCCGTACATGGGGCCGTAGCGGAACACTGCGAAGTACAGCACCCCGGGAAGGAGGAGCAGGTACAGCCATTTGTAGTGCGCAAAATGGACGGAGAACTTGCCCCGCGGAACCTTGGCAGGTTTCCCGGGGCGCGTGCCTTTGCCCTTGCCAAGGCCCGGGCCGTCGCCGGCGCCGATGTTCGAGGCCAGCGCGTCTGTCAGCTGTGACATGCAGGGCCTCCTTTCTGGAAGTGGTGGAGTCAGGCCGGGCCGGGACCGCACGTCAGTGCCGGCCCCGGCCCCCGGAGGAACTGGCTGTTACTTGTTGTCCTGCCAGAGCTTGTTGATCTCGTCCTTGACCTTGTCGCCGCCGCTGGTGTTCCAGAGCTTGATGGCGTCCTTCAGCCCCTGCTCATCGGTCTGGCCTGCGAGGTACTTGATCCGCGCGTCGGAGACGATGTTGTCCAACTGGGCGCCCTTGGCCACGTAGGTGGCGGATACAAACGGTGCTGCCGGGTTGTAGACGGCGCTCTTGAGGTCCTCGGCCATGACTTCGGTACGCTTGTCGAAGACCTGCTGCTCGTAGTCGGTGGGCTGCTTGACCGGGTAGAAGGTGTTGCCGGCCACGTTCATGCCCAGCTGCGCGAAGCTCTTGATATCCGTGCTGACCGCCTTGCCTTCCTCCGTTTCAGGCTTGATGGTGGCAGCCTTGCCGTCTTCCAGGGCGAAGTTGACGCCCTCAATGCCGTTGTTGAGCAGGACTGCGACGTCCTTGCCGTTCATGGTGTTGAGGAATTCCAGGACCTTGGTCAGTTCCGCTTCGGTCCGGACGCTGGTCTTGGGGATGGCCAGGAAGCCCGAGTACCCGTCCGAGGGGTGGGCGTGGAGCTCGCCGTCGGGACCCTCAAGGTTCCCCACGAAGCCCACCTTGTTTTCAAAGTTGTTGGGGTCGGCCTGCTTGAAGAGGGTCACCAGCACGCTGACCCGGGAGTCGACGTCGACAATGATGCCGCCCTTGCCGTTGAAGAAGGGTTCGTTCCATTTGGTGCCATCAAAGGTGGCGAAATCCGGGTTGATGAGCTTTTCATCCACCATCTTTTTGACGAACCTGTTGGCTTCAAGGAATTCGTCGGTTTCGAAGCTGGGGATCAGCTTGCCGTCCTTCTCGGTCCAGCGGTTCCCGGCGCCGTACCATTCCTCGATGATGTCGTACGGACTGTTGGTGCCCAGGGCGCCCCACTTGGGGATGGTGATGCCCCAGGTGTCGTTCTGGCCGTTGCCGTCCGGGTCCTGTTCGGTGAAGGCCTTGGCCACCTTGTACAGGTCCTCGGTGGTTTTAGGCGGCTGCAGGCCCAGCTTGTCCAGCCAGTCCTGGCGGAACATCACGGCGGCGCGCATCGGGGCGCGGCCGCGGTAGACGCCGTAGACCTTGCCGTTGATGCTGGCGTTCTGCTGGATGTCCGGGAACGTGGTCTTCAGGTTGGGGTAGGCAGCCAGCTTGTCGGTGAGGTCCCAGAAGGCGCCGGCCTCGGCGTTTTTGACGAAACCGGGCGTTTTGCCTTGGATGACCATGACCTGCGGGATCTCGGAGGACGCCAGGGTGATGTTGGTTTTGTCCTCGTAGGAGGCGTTGGGCGTCCAGGTGATGTTGATGTCCTTGCCGGTCAGCTCCTCAAGCTTCTTCTGCACGGCACCATCCGCGCCGGGCGGCTGCGCTTCGAGGAACGGGGCCATGATGGACACGCTGGTGAGGTCTGCGGCGGGCGTTTCGCCGCCGCTGCAGGCGGTGAGGGAGACGGCAGCAACGGTGACGACGGCGGCAGCCAGGGTCAGTTTCCTACGGATCATGATTGTTCCTTTTCCACTTCTTCGGGGTTCTTGTGCGGGTCAGTTCAGTAAGGCGTGCTGGGTTGATACGTTTCAGTTTTGCGGTGGCCGGTTTGTGCGGCGACCGGTGTGGGCCGGCCGGTTTCGCGGCAAAGGCCGGCCAGGGCAGGGCGGGATGGGACGGATGAGGGCAAGGGCAAGGGCTGGGCACGATGGCCAAGCGGGCCGGCTGCTGGCAGCACCGGACCACCGGCCCGCGTGCGCCGGGATCTTAGGTGGGAGTAGTCCCCTGCAGGACCCGGCCCGGCGTGGCGCCGGGCACCAGGGTGGCCGCAGCCGCCGGTTCAGGTGCCGGGGTGGCGGTTGCTCCCCCGGCGTCGGCCACCGATTCATCGTTGGCCGTAAAGAACCGGTCGCAGAGCCAACCGGTGATGTACAGCCAGGCGCCGATGCTGAAGAACGGAATCAGGCCAGGCAGGCTGCTGCTGGCAAAAAAAACTGCCGCAGAAACGAAAAGCAGGATCACGGTGCCGGCCAGGTGCCGGACCGCAAAACGTGATGACATTAGCAGGTACTGCGCCAGTGGCAGCTGGTACCGCGCATACATGGGGAACACATGGCAGGCGATGCCGGCAAAAACGAGGGCCAGCACAAAGATCAGGGCTGCCATAACCTCGGCAAGAACCCCGGCTGCTCCGGCGAACCAGTTCCAGTTCAGGAACAGCGCCAGTGACACTCCCATCAGCGGCAGCGCCAGGGCGTTGGCCCGGACGAAGTTGCGGAAGTAGCCGGCCACAAAGCCACGCAGCAGGGGTGCGGCCTCACCCCTGGACCGCTTGCGCACCAGGATCTGCGCCGAGGCCGTGGCCGGGCCTGTGCCCAGGATGCCGAGACCCAGCAGGGCGAAGACGATCCACAGCAGGTTCAGGCAGGCGATCCACAGCAGGGTGTCAAAGAACGAGTAGGCCCGGGCGCTGAAGGTTCCAGACAGCATGGCTCAACTCCCTTCTCCATCGTTGCAGAATTGTGGGCTTGCGTGGTCCACGTCACGTAAGTAATCGGTTTCTCGAAAATGTAGACCCTTGCCGGCAGTAACGTCAAGCCTCGGTTTGAATCGTTACAGAGCTGGACGGTCCGGCCGGGCATGGCGCACACTTGAACGTGGAAAGCGCTTGCTGGCATCGTGGCCGGCACCATCACCTTGCCCCGGAACGGGGGCGGAACTGGAGAACCATGGGCACGCCCGCCGGAACACTGTCCCCGAAAGCCGACCCGGAAGGCGGACCCTTGGCCGCTCCTGCCGCGCGGGTCGCGTTGGTGGGGGTGCACGGGTTCGGCACGCACCACCTCCGCAACCTGGAGCGGCTGGCAGCGGCGGGTGAGGTTGACCTGGTGGCGGTGGCTGATCCGCAGCCACCCGCCGAAGGTTCCGTCCCGCCGTCGGCGGCTGTATTTCCGGGCCTGGCGGAGCTGCTGGCCGGCACGCAGGACCTGGACCTGATCATCGTGGCCACCCCCATCCAGACCCACGCGCCGCTGGGCCTTGCCGCGCTCACCACATCCGCCGATCTGTACCTGGAGAAGCCGCCCGTGGCGTCCCTGGCGGACTTCAACCGGCTGGCCGACGCCGCGGCAGCCAGTGGCCGGAGCGTCCAGATCGGCTTCCAAAGCCTCGGCTCCCATGCACTCGGGGCCATCGGGGAACTGCTGGCCGCCGGCACCATCGGCACCCTGCAGGGCATCTCAGCCACTGGCCGCTGGGTTCGGGACAAGGCCTACTACAAGCGCTCCCGCTGGGCCGGCAAGCGCAGCATCGACGGGGTGGATGTGGTGGACGGCGTCGCCACCAACCCCCTGGCCCATGCGGTGGCCACGGCCCTCCGGATCGCCGGCGCCCGCACCACTGCCGATGTCGTGTCGGTGGAAACGGAGCTGTACCGGGCCAACAGCATCGAATCGGATGATACGTCCGTCATCCGCATCCGCACCGCGGCCGGGCTGCCCATCACGTGCGCCCTGACCCTGTGCGCGGCGGAGTCGGTGGAGCCTTATGTGACGCTGCACGGTTCCGCCGGGACCGCGGTCTTCCACTACACCGAGGACCGGCTGACCGTCCGGACGGCCGCCGGCACCACGGAGGAAACCTTCGGCCGCGATGACCTGACCGGCAACCTCCTGGCCCACCGCCGCAACGGCGAGCGGCTGATCAGCCCCTTGCTGGACAGCGGCGCCTTTATGCTGGTGCTCGAGGCCATCCGGACCGCCCCGCTGCCCGCGCCGATCGATGGCGCATACGTCCAATGGATCGGTGACGCCGACGCGGCCCACGCCGTGGTGACGGGCATCGAGGAAGCCCTGGAGCAGGCAACCAGCCGGCATGCCACCTTCAGGGAACTGGGGCTGCCTTGGGCAAGCACCGCTCCCACCGCTTTTACCCTGCCCGCCTGATGCCTGCGACGGAGGGACCGCTGGCAGGGTTGGATGAAGACCCGGCCGACGGCGGTGCAGGCCACCTTCTCGCCGTTGGCCTGCTCACCGATGGGCTGACAGGGTGCCTGACGGCGTCGCTGCGCCCGGCATTCAGCTGGCAGTTCGATCAACCAGCCGGGGCGGATCCCGCGCTGGCCCGGCAAACCGGCTACCGGATTGTTGTGCAGGATGGGCAGGGAGCGGTGCTGTGGCGCTCGGGCACCGTCCCGGCAGCCGGCCACCGGGGTGTTCCGTACGGCGGGCCGGACCTCGACGGCGATACGGACTACGCGTGGCAGGTCCAGGTGCTGGACGCAGCGGGCATCCCTGGTGATTGGAGCGGCCCGACTGCGTTCACCACGGGGCCCGCCGCGGACGGCTGGGACGCCGAATGGCTCCGGCGCGCGCCCGGCGGCCGCGTTCCGGCAGCCATCCTGGCCGGCGCATTGCGTGTGGCCGGCACGCCGTTCCTTCCGGTTCCGGTCCCGCCGGTCCGCAGCTTCCGCCTGGTGGCCCGGCTCCGGCCGGCCATGGGCTGGGCCGGGATCATCCTGCGCAGCTCCGGCCCGGGCACCGGCCTGCTGCTGGAACTGAATTCGGCGGGCACCCTGGTCCTCCGGCATGCCCCGGACTGGGAGATCCCGGCCCCCGGTACCCCGGATACCCAGGTCCTGGCCACGGCTCAGGCCGCGCCCCGGGGCAAGGTCCATCAGGCCCGGCTGCCCGGCAAGGACCTGTACGCCGGGTCCTGGCACAACCTCGTGGTCTCGGACGACGGAACCACCGTCACCGCGGCCCTGGACGGCGAGGAACTGCTGGCTGTGCAGACGTCAGAAGGAGCCCCGGCAGCACCCGCTGCGAACGGCGTGGCACCCCACCCGGGGCCGGACTCCCCCGCGTTCAGGCCGTACGGCCGGCTGGCCCTGCATCAGGGCCCGCGCAGCCAGGCGGAGTACGCCTCGCTGCGCATCACCGGATCCGCAGCGGCAGCGCCGGCCGGAAAGACCGCCCCACAGGATGCCCTGCTGCTGGACCACCGGTTCGACGGCACCGAAAACCACGCCGCCGCGTGCCTGGCCCACTGGCCGCACACCACGGCACACCGGCAGCCGGACGAGTGGACGATCTTCCGTAAGGATCTCCCGCTGACCGGCACCGTCCGGCGGGCCCGGCTGTTTATGGCCGCCAACCATCACGCGCAGCTCGCCCTGGCCGGCGTGCCCGCGCTGTCCAGCACCTCGTTCGGCTACCCCGGCGAGGGCTACTATGATGCGGCAGACGTCACGGCCCTGCTCGCCGCCCAGCCCACGGGCATCCCGGTTCCGCTCACTGCCGTGCTGCACTGGTACGGCCCGGGCCAGGGCCGGGCGGCGGGCCTGCCCGGCCTGCTGGTCCGGCTCAGCGTGGACTACAACGACGGCCGGCGCGAGGTCTTCGGCTCCGGGCCGGACTGGCACGCGGGCGAAGCGCCCTACCGGCAGGCTGGTTACCGCAACGATGAGGGCGACCCCGTGGAGCACCTGGACGGCCTGGCAGCAGCGGCGCCGCCCGCCATCACGGACCTTCCACACGCCATCAGCCTGGGCAGGCACCCGGTGGCGGACTTTCCCCTGCTGCACCCCCGGCGGACGTCGATGGCCGAGGACTTCGTGGCACCGCAGGCTTTCCTGCGGGCCGAGGACGGCACGCTGGTGGCTGATTTCGGCCAGGTCCTGCCCGGCCGGCCGGAAGTCGTTTTCCGCGCCGGCGTCCCGGGCCGGACGGTCCTGATCCGGGCCGGCTACACCCTGCGGCCGGACGGCCGCGTGGATGCCGGCAAAACAGCCAGCCAAAACACGGACATGTCCTTCCCCTACACCCAGGCGGCGGGGCCGCAACGCTTCCGGGCCGCCGTGCACCTGGGCTTCCGGTACCTCGAGCTTCCCGGCGTGGATGCCAGCGACGTGACCCGGATGGGTGCCGTTGTGGTGCATGCCCGGCACCCGGAAATGGGCAGCTTCGGCAGCTCGGATGCCACGCTGGATGCCGTGTTCGGCTTGCTGCGCGACTCGGCGCTGTACGGCGTGCAGGAGCAGTTCGTGGACACCCCCACCCGCGAAAAGGGCCAGTTCCTGGCCGATGCGGTCAATATCTCCTACGCCACCATGGTCCTGTTCGGCGAACATGCCTACACCGCCCAGGCGCTTCGGGAGTTCGGCTGGTCCGCGGCCCGGTACTGGCAGGACCCGGCCGAGCGCGGCCGCTACAACGCCGTCTATCCCAACGGCGACGGGAAGCGGGACATCCCGGATTTCTCCCTGATGCTGCCGGAATGGACGGCCGAATACCATCACCGGACCGGTGACACTGCCTTGGTCGGGGATCTGCTGCCGCACCTGCGCGACACCGCGGACTACGCAATGCGCCACCTCGCCACGGAAGGGCCGACGGCGGGACTGGTCACCGAACTGGGCGGCGGCTCCGGGCCTTACCTGCACGGCATCGTTGACTGGCCGGAGCCCGGCCGGTTCGGGTACGACATGGCCTGCGCCGCCAAGACCACCGTCAACGCCCAGGCCTATTCGGCGCTGCTGGCCACGGCCGGACTCTGCGCCGCCGCCGGCCAGGAGGAAGCAGGCATCCGGTATGCAGCGGCTGCACGCACCCTTGGGCACTCCATCCGTACCCGGCTGCGGGTGGACGGCGTGATGGTGGATGGGCTGCACGCCGACGGCACACCCAGCTCCCACGCCTCCCAGCATGCAACGTCCTTCCCGCTCTCGCTGGGCATCACGGACCCGGCGCATACAGCCGCCGATGCCCGCCGGGCAGCTGGGATGGGGATGCAACAGGGCCCGCTCACGGTGCACCGGCTGCTGCGGGCGTTGCTGGCGGCGGGCCTGACGGATGCGGTCCTTGACCTCCTGACAACCAAGGACCAGCCAGGGTGGGCTGCGTTGCTGGAGCGCGGCGCCTCGTTCACCTGGGAAGCCTGGGACCTGGTTGAGGGCACCGACTACAGCCAGTCGCACGCCTGGTCGGCCTCCGTGGTCAAGGAAATCCTGGAGCACCTGCTGGGCGTCCGCTTCACGGTGCCCGGCGGCAGCGAGGTCCTGGTGGAGCCGCCGCTGTGCCGGTTGGCGCACGCCCACGGTTCAGTCCCGGTGGCCAGCGGAAACGTCGCCGTGGCCTGGCGACGGGCCGGCGGGCTGATGCACCTGGAACTTACGGTTCCGGCCGGCGTCACCGCTGCCGTCCGCCTGCCGGCCGGCACCTACAAGGTCGAAGGCCCGGGGGCGGCGGCCGCCGTCGTGCGCTCCGGCCCGGAAGACGAAGGCAATGCCGGATCCACCCGGGACTTCCGGGTCCACCCGGGCGCTTGGGTGTTCACGCCCACAACAGGATAAGCATCCGCTCCCAACAGACCCTTGCGCGAGATGGCACTTCGCGGCAATGTTCGGCACCGCGACTGCCGCCAAGTGCCATCTCGCGGGGTGGGTAGGTGGGCGGCCGCCTAGAGGAGCGCGCTCTGCGCTTCCGAAAGGGCCCGCTTCGCGGCCTCCGCCGGTGACAACCGGCTGAAGTGGACTTCCAGGGAGTAGCGGGTCAGGGCCTCGACGGCGGCGCTGCCACCGGCCGGCGGCACGGGGACCGCACCGCCCAGCTCACTGGAGATCTCGTCGATGAATTTGGCCGTCTTGGCATCGGCCGGGGTCAGCTTGTCGGCCACGGCTGCCCTGATGTCGGAGTTGGCCGGAATGCCCCGGTCTGCAAGCCCGATGTCACCGGCGGCAGCGTTGTTGGTGACGAAGTCGATGAACTTCTGCGCCTCGGCCGGGTGCTTTGTCCTGGAGCTGGCGGACCAGAACATGGACGACTTGTAAAACTGCTGGGCTTCCGCGGCCTTGCCGGCAACGCTTGGCGGCCGGAGGATGGCCAGGTCCTGCCCGGATGCCTTGCTGAGCGCACCCAGCTGGTTGGACCAGTACATGTTCATCACGAACCGTCCGGTGGCCAGGCCCTGCTGGTCAATTGAGGCGCTGGCATCCTCGGTAATGATGGAAGCGGGCGGAACAGCTTTCGAATCGCGCATCCTGGCCTGGTACTCGTACCACTCCGTCAGGGCTGCCTCGTCAAAGCCGAGTTTGCCGTCGCTGGTGAACAGGGACTTGCCGTGCTGCCGGAACCACAGGTTGGCAGCGGCGTCGCTGTTGACCTGCCCGGTTCCGTATACGCCGTCAGCGCTGGCCTTGGTGATGTCCGCAGCCGTGGAATCGAGGTCGTCCCAGGTCCAGGTCTTGTCATCCGGCAGTGCGACACCGCTGGCGGCAACCAGGGCCGGGTTGGCCAGCACCACCATGGCGTTCACGCCGCTGGTCACGGCATACTGCTTGCCGTCCACCTTGCCGGAATCCGCCACGGGCTGGTCGAATTTGGACAGATCCACGTCCTTGAGCTCCAGCAGGGCACCGCGCCCGGAGTACTCGCCCAGATAGGCGGCGTCCATCTGGATGACGTCCGGCGCATCCTGGGAGGCCACCTGCGTGGCCAGCTTGTCCCAGTAACCACTCCAGTCGCCATACTCCCCCTTCACCTTAATGTTGGGGTTTTCAGCCTCGAAGGCAGCAATCAGCTTCTCGGTGAGCTTATGGCGGGTGTCCGAACCCCACCAGCTGAACCGCAGCGTGACCGGCCCATCCTGGTCCGCCGGCGCACCCCCACAACCCGAGACGGCCAGGACCACCGCCGTGAGCAGGGCCGCTGTTGCGGGAAGGGCGGGCTTTTTGGCGCGAAACATCATTGTTCATCCTCTGTTCTGGCAGTGGAGCGTCCATAGAAACCGCTTTCCGAACCAGACTAAGTGTGATGTGAATTACGCGTCAAGACCTCACAGAATCTTACTTTTTCAATCACCGGCGGTGCTGCGGACCCGCACGCGACGGCCGTGGAGCCACAGGAGCAGGCCAATCACGACGGCGGACACCACACAAAGTGCGCCCGTCACCACCAGCCCGGTCCGGACGCCGAACTGTTCCGTCAGCCAGCCGGCCAGCAGTCCACCCAGGGCGTGCCCGCCCATCAGCAACGGCAGATACAGGGCCATGACCCGCCCGCGGACAGCCGGCCCGGCCTCGAGTTGGACGGCGGTGGCTGCGCTGGTCAGGAACAGCAGGGTCATCAGCCCCACCACCACCAGCATCACCATAAACGTCTCCACGGTGGGCATCAATGCCGCAGCAGCCTGGGCGATGCCAAAGCCTGCGGCGGCGGCCACGATGCCCTTCCGGCCCATCCGTCCCAGCCTCGCGGCGAGCAGCGCGCCGGCAAGGGCGCCCACGGCGCTGACGGTGTTGAACAGGCCAAAGCCTGCCACCCCGTTGTGCCAGACGCGTTCCGCGAAGGCAGCCAGCACCACCGGACCGTTCATTCCAAACGCACCCAGCAGGCCGGCCAGCAGGATGGTGAGCAGCAGCCTGGGCCGGTCCCGCACGTAGCTGAAACCGGCCAGGAGCTGGCCTCGGCCCCGCACCGCAGGAGTGCCGGGGTGCAGCTCAGCGCTGCGCATGGCCGCAATCAGGCCCAGCACCAGCAACCCGATCAGGGCGTTGGCGGCAAAGGCCGCTGCGGATCCGGCCTGGGCAATCAGGATTCCGCTCAGTGCCGGCCCGGCCATGGCGCCCAGCTGGCCCAGGGCGTTGTTGAGCCCGATCGCCGGCCGCAGCGCCGCGTCCCCCACCACCTCGTTGACAAAAACCTGGCGGGCAGGCTGGTCAACCGCCGCGGTGATGCCCAGCGCCACGCAGCTGGCGTACACCGCCCAAACTGTGATGGAGCCGGAGGCGACCCACGCCGCCAGGCCCAGCGCCAGGAGGATGATGACCGACTGGCACACCATCATGATCCTGCGCTTCGGGAACAGGTCCACCACCAGTCCGGCCAGCGGACCCACAATCAGCATGGGCAGGAACTGCAGCGCCACGGCCACGCCCACCGCCGCGGGACTGCCGGTCAGCTGCAGCACCAGCCAGTCCTGGGCCAGCCGCTGCATCCAGACTCCCACGCTGCCTGCCAGCTGCATGCCCAGGTAAAGCCGGTAGTTGTGCCGCAGCAGCGGGTGGTACCAGCGCAGCTGGCCCGCGGCGGGCAGCGGGCCGGAACGGGTCCGGGGGTTGGCGGAGCTGGAGCATTCGGCGGGGTGCTGCTCGGGGGACACGTCGCTCAACTCGGTAGTGATGGGCATTAAAACAGGGCGGGCCGCCGGAATGGGCCCCGCGGGTGCTTCAGGCGCGGGCTGAACGGATTTTCACGGCAGCGGAAGCGAGGACCAGCATGCCGGGGACCACCACAAACAGGGCCACCAGCATCCAGACAAACACCACGGAACCGAAGATCGCCACGGCCAGCAGGACCGAGCCGGTCCAGTCCCGGAGGGAGATCGACTGCGCAGCGGCCAGCGCGGACTGCCAGGTTCCCCTGGCATCGGCCCGGTCCCCGGCGAAGTCGGACCAGGCGGACGCGGTGCGCAGCAGCAAAATGGTGGCGCAGGTGGCCAGGACCAGGGTGGCGGGAAGCACCACTTCCCGGCCCGGCAGCTGGCCCACCCAGGCGAGGAGAAGGTTGAGGATAATCACGACGGCGGCGGCCGCCGTCGTGATTCCCAGTTTCCAGCTGCCGGGCAGCGCCGCCCGGAACGTTCCCCAAAGGCTCCGGACGGAATCGTCGCGGCCCGAGAGGTGGCGTTCCAGGTGGGCGATGCCGGCGGCATAGGCTGCGGGGATGGTGACCAGCGGAATGGACAGCACCAGCACCAGCACCCCCGCCAGCAGGGTTTCGGAAAACAGCGCGAAGCGGTTCACCGGGAGGGGCTCCGGCCGGCCCGGTACGGGTGTGGTGCTGTCCATGATGCTCATTTCCTGCTCCGTCAGCCTTTGAGGCCCTGGGTGGAGACGCCTTCAACAATGTACCGCTGGAAGATCAGGAAGAAGATCAGCACCGGCAGCAGCGCCAGGACGGACATGGCGATCATGGCGCCGTAGTCGGAGGACTGGGTCTGGTCCACAAAGAGCCGCAGCGCCAGCGGAAGCGGGTACTTGTCCGGGGTGTTCAGGTACAGCAGGGGGCCCAGGAAGTCGTTCCAGCTCCAGATGAAGGAGAAGATCGACGTCGAAATCAGCGCCGGTTTCATCAGTGGAAGCATGATCGAGGTGAAGATCCGCACGTGGCCGGCGCCGTCGATCCGGGCAGCCTCGTCCAGTTCTGCCGGGAGGTTGCGCATGAACTGGACCATCAGGAACACAAAGAACGCATCAGCGGCGAGGAACTTGCCGATCAGCAGTGGAACGTAGGTGTCCACCAGGCCCAGCTGGTTGAAGATGATGTACTGCGGAATGATCACCACGTGGAAGGGCAGGAGCAGGGTGGCGATCATCATGCCGAAGAACACGCTGCGGCCGGGGAACTTGATCCGGGCAAAGGCGTAAGCCGAAACGCTGGCTGAGAGGACGGTGCCGACGACGGCGCCGACGGCCAGGATCAGGGAGTTGGTGAAGAATTGCAGGGTGGTGACCCCGCCGATCCCGTCCATCGCCGTGACGAAGTTGTCCATGCTGAAGTTGCTGGACCACAGCGAGGTGTTGGTGCCGCCGATCTCGGAATTCGGCTTGAAGGAGGACGCCACCATCCACAGCGCCGGGTACAGGACCACCGCTGTGAGTGCCAGGGCCACGATGTGGAAGAGGGTGCTTTTGACCCGCTTGGCGCCCATGGACTCGGATTTGGGGTTGTACTGGGGCATTTGGGCGTCGGGTGTGGACTGGGTGGGGGTTGCCATGGTTGTCATTTTGCGTCCCCGCTGTAGTGGACCCAGGACTTGGACGTGCGGAAGATGATCAGGGTAATGATGCCCACAACGATCAGGAGCAGCCAGGCCATCGCCGAGGCGTAACCCATCCGGAAGTCGGAGAAGCCGCGCAGGTACAGGTAGAGGGTGTAGAAGAGGGTGGAACCGGCGGGGCCGCCTTCACCGTTGGAAATGATGTACGCCGAGCTGAAGATCTGGAACGCGTGGATGGTTTCCATCAGCAGGTTGAAGAAGACCACCGGGGAGAGCATGGGCCAGGTGATGTTGAAGAACTTACGCACCGGGCCGGCACCGTCCATGGACGCGGCTTCGTAGAGGTCCGCGGGGATCTGCTTGAGCCCGGCGAGGAAGATCACCATCGGGGCGCCGAACTGCCACACGGTCAGCAGGATGAACATCGGCATGGTCATGGTGGGGTTGCCCACCCAGCCGCCCAGGTTGATGCCGAAGAAGGACAGGCCCTGGTCCACAGGGCCGGAGTCCCCGAACATTGCCTTCCAGACAATGGCGATGGACACGGACGCGCCGATCAGGGACGGGGCGTAGAACGCGGAGCGGTAGAAGCCCTGGCCCATGCGGGCGCTGTTGAGCAGCATCGCCACGGCCAGGGCGGCGGCGAGCTTGAGCGGGGTACCGAAAACCACGTAGCCCACGGTCACGCCCACGGACTGCATAAACCGTTCGTCCTGGAACATGGTGGCGTAGTTGTCCAGCCCGATCCACTTGGGCGGGTCGAACAGGTTGTAGTTGGTGAAGGAGAGGTACAGCGAGGAAACCATCGGTCCAAGGGTCAGGACAATGAATCCCAGCAGCCAGGGCAAGAGGAACGTATAGCCGGCGCGTGCGTCCACCCCTCGCTGCCGCGACTTGCGCGGCAGCGAGGAAGCGGACGTCGCTGAACGCCTGCTCAGGGTTGGGCTTTGAGTCACGAGTTCAGTCCGTCAGTCATGAAGCCTGGGTCAGGCATTCTGCTTGATGAGGTCTTCGGCTTCCTTGAACCAGGCATCGGCGGCACCGTTGATGTCGAGCTTGCCGTAGTTCAGGTCCGAGGCAACCCGCTTGAAAGAGGTTTCAAGCGTGCCGAAGCCCACGATCGGGGGCTCGGGAGCGTCCTTGAGGTACTGCGCGATGGAGGTTTCGTAATCCACCACCACCTTGTCGGTTCCTTCGAAGGTGGTGCCGTCCCGCTGGGTCTTGGACGCCGGAACGCCGCGGGAGGTCTTGAAGATCTGGCCCACCTCGGGGTCATTGACCATAAAGTCGATAAAGCGGGCTGCCGCGTCCTTGTATTTGGTCTTGGCGCTGGCAACCATCAGCATGGAGGGCTTCAGGAACAGGCCCAGGTTGTCCTTATCGTCCGACGGAACCGGCACAAGCTTGAGTTCCTTGGCGCCGCTGTCACCGAGGTAGCCCGCCATGAAGTTGTCCCACGTGACCTCCGTGGCCGTGACGTTGGATCCGAACGGTGACTTGGGTGCCAGCTGGGTAACCCGCTCTTCGGAAATGATGGCGGGGGTGCCGCGCAGGTCGGCGGTGAGGTTCCACCACTTCTTCAGGTCGTCCTTGCTGAAGCCGAGCTTGCCCTCCGAAGTGAAGGCTTCGATGTTGTTCTGGCGCAGCCAGACGTTGAACATCCACCAGACACCGGTGTAGTCGGTGCTGCCGAAGAGGGCCCCGTTGCTCTTGCTGCCCACGGACACAAGGAATTCGTTGAATTCCTTGTAGGTCCAGCTGCCATCCGGTTCGGCGATGCCCAGTGAAGCCAGCTTGGCGGGGTCGTAGTAAACGGCGAAGGCGTTGGTGCTGGTGGGGATGCCGAAGGTCTTGCCCTTGATCTGGCCCGACGGCAGCAGGGACTTCTCGAAGGCGTCCGTGTTGATCTTCACGGTGCTGAGGTCCAGGAGCTGGTTGCGCTGGCCGTAGTCCCGCAGGTAGGACAGGTCCCACTGCATTACGTCCGGCAGGCCGCCGCCGGCAGCTTCGGTGGCACGCTTCTGCCAGTAGCCGGCGAAATCGGTGAAGTTGCCGTTAACCTTGATGTCCGCGTTTTTGGACTCAAACAAGGCAATGGCCTTGCGGGTGCGCTCGGCGCGGTCATCGTTGCCCCACCAGGTGTAGTTGATGGTGACGGGTTTTTCCGCTGAACCGGTTTCGCCGGAGCTGCTGGATCCTGTTCCACACGCAGCCAGTGCCGCGGCAGATGCGGTGCCGACGGCGACGGTGGTGATGAAGTGCCTTCTGTTGATCACGGGAGCCTCCTTGCTCGATGTGTGTAATACCTTCGGTCTCACCACAACACGGGCAGTGAGCTGGCTTACACGGCTTCTGAAACGATACAATATCCCTATTCCGGAATTTGGGCAAGCGTTTTCCAATGATCAGATGTCCTACCAAATTCCGGCCCTTCAGCAGACAAAGGAGTCCCATGACAGCGCAGGAACCCATCGGCCCGGCAAGCGTGTGGAACAACGTGGACGGTATCGGCTTCGGCGGCGACTACAACCCTGAGCAGTGGCCCACCAGCGTGCGCCTGGAAGACCTTGAGCTGATGCAGGAAGCCGGCGTGAACTTCCTCAGCGTGGGCATCTTTTCGTGGGCGCTGCTGGAACCCAGCGAAGGCACCTACGACTTCGGCTGGCTGGATGAGGTGCTGGACAACCTGGCGGGCATCGGCGTGAAGGTGGCCCTGGCCACCGCCACGGCGGCGCCGCCGGCCTGGCTGGTCCGCAAACATCCGGAAATCCTCCCGGTGACGGCTGACGGTACCGTGCTGGGACCGGGCTCACGGCGGCACTACACCCCGTCGTCGGCCGCGTATCGCCGCTACGCCACCGGGATCACCCGCAAACTGGCCGAACGCTACAAGGACCACCCCGCCCTGGCGCTCTGGCATGTGGACAACGAACTGGGCTGCCACGTCTCTGAGTTCTACGGCCCGGAAGACGCAGCGGCGTTCCGCGTGTGGCTGGAACGGCGCTACGGCGATATCGGCGCGTTGAACGCCGCCTGGGGTACCGCGTTCTGGAGCCAGAACTACGGCGCCTTCGACGAGATCCTGCCGCCGTCCGCCGCGCCCAGCACCCTGAACCCCGGCCAGCAGCTCGACTTCCAGCGCTTCAACTCGTGGGCGCTGATGGACTATTACCGCGACCTCGTGGCGGTCCTGCGGGAGATCACGCCCGCGGTCCCCTGCACCACCAACCTCATGGCGTCCAGCGCCACCAAATCCATGGACTACTTCGACTGGGCCAAGGACCTGGACGTCATCGCCAACGACCACTACCTGGTGGCGGCCGACCCCGAACGGCACATCGAACTGGCGTTCAGCGCGGACCTCACCCGGGGAATTGCGGGCGGCGACCCGTGGATCCTGATGGAACATTCGACGTCGGCCGTTAACTGGCAGCCGCGCAACCAGCCCAAGATGCCCGGTGAAATGCTCCGCAACTCGCTGGCGCACGTGGCCCGGGGCGCGGACGCCGTGATGTTCTTCCAGTGGCGGCAGAGCTTTGCCGGCTCCGAGAAGTTCCATTCGGCCATGGTCCCGCACGCCGGCCGGGACACACGGGTATGGCGCGAGGTGGTGGAACTCGGCGGCGCGCTGCAGCGGCTGGCGCCCGTGCGTGGTTCCCGGGTGGAATCGCGGGCGGCCATTGTCTTTGATTACGAGGCCTGGTGGGCCAGCGAAATAGATTCCAAGCCCAGCCAAGACGTGAAGTACCTGGATGTGCTGCGCGCCTTCCACCGGTCCCTGTTCCTGCGGGGCGTCTCCGTTGACATCGTCCACCCGTCGGCTTCCCTGGCCGGCTACGACCTGGTGCTCGTCTGCACGCTCTACGCCGTCAGCGACGAAGCCGCGGCCTCGGTTGCTGCTGCTGCGGCCGCCGGCGCCACCGTGCTGGTCAGCTACTTCAGCGGCATTGTGGACGGCTCGGACCACGTCCGGCTGGGCGGCTACCCCGGCGCCTTCCGGGACCTGCTGGGCATCCGCGTGGAGGAATTCCACCCGCTGCTGGCCGGGTCCGCGCTGAAGCTGGACGACGGCACCGTTGCCGCCGTCTGGAGCGAACACGTCCACCTCACCGGCGCGGAGGCCATCCGGTCCTTCACGGAATACCCGCTCGAAGGGGTTCCCGCCCTGACCCGGCACGCAGTTGGCGACGGCGCTGCGTGGTACCTCGCCACGTTCCCCGGCCCGGAGGGCATCGAGTCCGTGGTGGACAGGCTGCTTGCCGAATCCGGGGTTGGCCCGGTGGCCGCCGCCGACCCCGGCGTGGAGTTGACCCGGCGCCGCGCGGCGGACGGCAGCAGCTACCTTTTCGCCATCAACCACACCCGGGAGGCAGCCAGCGTCCGGGCTGCCGGCACGGATGTGCTGACCGGCGAGGCTTTCGCCGGTTCCGTGGGGGCCGGGCTGGTGGCGGTCATCGCGGAGGACTGAGCCGGGGGCCGGTCAGGGCTGCGTTTTGGACGCCGCCCTGGCCGCGGCTTCCACTCGGGCATGGTGCTCCGCCCAGCCGTCCGCACCACGGTCGGTGAGGTTGGGATCGCCCGGCCGGAAGCCGGCCTGGCCGTCAATCAGTTCACGGAGGATGTCGGCGTGGCCGGTGTGTTGGGCGGTCTCCACGCATAGGTGGACCAGGATCCGGTGCAATGTCACGGCCCTGCGCTCGACTGGCCACCACGGGACGGCGCCCGCGGCGTCCAGGGGCAGCGCCTCGATGGTGGCGTCCGCGTGCCCGGCGGAAAAGTGATGCAGCTCAACGATGTCGTCCCGGCTCTCCGCGGCGGTGGCCCACATGTCCGAGTCCGGGGCCGCGTCATCGTCCAGGCTGGGAAGGTGGCGTCCGCTCGGCCGGCCAAACACTTCGCCGAAGTAGCCCAGCTGGACACTGGCCACGTGCTTCACCAGTCCCAGCAGGTTGGTACCGGTGGGGGTCAGTGGCCTGCGGATGTCGTACTCGTCCAGGCCGTCCAGCTTGCCCAGCAGATCCTGCCGCCGGATCCGCAGGTAGCTGTGGAGGGTCTCCTTGTGGTCCATGTCCTGCACGCTACCGGCAACAGGGTCCGATTGGCAGCTTCTGCGCGGTGTGGAAATTCCGCCGTGCCTTGCGCCGGCAGAAACGGCTCGCCGCGCCGGCACCGTGACTGCCCGGCGCCCGGGCAGGCCCTTAAATGTCGTACCCCCTTGAGAGAATTTTCTTATGGACGCTTCCAAGGTTCAGCACACAGGGCACGGCGCAAACGCCGCGCTTCCGTGCGGCGCTGGTCCGACTTTAGGGAGCTCCTCCTGCAGCACGGATGAGGCCGGCGTCGCAAAAGCGCTCACTGCGCTGCAGGCGGTCGCCGCGGCTGGGCCGGGCCAGCTGGCACTTGCCACCTTCGCCGAGGCAGCCGAATACGCAAGCCAGATTGAGGAGATATCCCGGACTCTGGAGTACGTGCAGATCCTCGCCGCCTCCGCCGTGGACCGCACCCGCGCGCAGGCCATCGCAGACGCCAGCCGCACCGGGACGGGCCGGACCTGGATCACCGGCTGGGACAACACCACCGGCAGCTCCGCTGACGTTGCTGGGAGCGACCCGTCCTGGCCCCATGGCAGTCCCGACCCTGCCGGCCTGGGCGACGCAGCATTTACTGCCGCCACAGCCCAGGCCTCCCCCGATAGGGCCATGGGTTCACCGGCTGATGACGGGTGTAAAAACACCGCCGAGTTCCTCCGCGTCCGGCTCCGGATTCCCGTCGCCGAAGCACATCGTCGTATAAGTCTTGCCGCCGCGGTACTGCCCCAGTCGGGGCTCACCGGCTACACCCAAGCACCGGCACGCCCGCAGCTCGCTGCCGCACTTACCACCGGGTCCGTCGCCTCCCGCCCTGCGACCATCATTACCCTGGCCCTGGACCACGTCAGCCACCATGTCACCGAAGACGTGACCACCCGGATGGAGCACGCCCTCACGCAGGCAGCCGCCAACAACGACGCCGACTTCCTGGCCCGCATCGCCCGGCACTGGACCGAAGCGATCGACGCCGACGGCACCGAACCCAGTGAACACGAGCTGCGCCAGCGGCAAGGAGTCTTCATCCGGCCCGCCCGCCGTGGACTGAACCGCCTGGATATTTTCGCCACACCCGCCCAATACGAATGTCTCCTCACCGCCATGAGTACGGCCACCAACCCCAGGACCACCAACGCAAACGACTCCGATGGGGCATACGACGCTGGGAACGCGGGTATCGGCAGTGAACCCGGACATACCGGTTCGGCCACAGCCACTGTGGACCCGGATCTCAACCTGGACCGGCGGACCCGCGCCCAGCAACTCCTCGACGGCCTGGTCGGGGCCTGTAAAACAGCCCTCACCTCCGGCAACCTCCCCAGCGCCGGAGGACTCCGCCCCCAGGTCCTGGTCACCATCGATTACCGTGACCTCCTGAACCGTCTGGAACAAACCACCGCCAAAGGACCCCGTTACGGCTACGGCACGTCCACAACCGGCGGCCGCCCGGTCCCGGACCCCGGTAGCATCCCGGGCGCCGGATCGTTTGCGTTCACTGGACCCGTCACCCCTGCGACCGTCCGCGAAATCGCCTGCGACGCCGACATCATCCCCATCCTCCTCGGCAGCGCAGGACGCATCCTCGACATCGGCCGGACCACCCGGATTTTCCCACCCCACATCCGCAAAGCCATCACCGCCCGCGACCACGGCTGCGCCTTCCCCAACTGCACCATCCCCGCCCCCTGGTGCGAAGCCCACCACATTTCCTACTGGTCACACGGTGGACCCACCAACACCGATAACGGCACCCTTCTCTGCACCAGCCACCACCACCTCATCCACAAGGAGCAATGGCAGGTACACGTCACAAACGGCGTCCCCTGGTTCATTCCGCCACCGCACATTGACCCGCGCCAAAAGCCACAGCGAAACCACCACCAGACATAAACCCGCATCGATCGGAGCGGCCTGGCGTCATGGCTGAAACCCGAAGCGCGGCAGGCGGCATCCGATCAGAAACGACGCAAAACACCCCGGCCCCGGCAGGAACCGTGGAGTTCCTGCCGGGGCCGGGGTGTTGTAACTGAAGCCTAGTTGCTGATGGCTGACTTCATTTCGTCGGATGCCTTCTTGCCGGCGTCCTCAGGGGACAACCGTTCGAAGAGGACCTCCGAGGTGTAGCGCTTGATGATCTCCTGGATGGCGCCGGCGCCCTTCGGCGGCGGTGCCGGAGCCTCGCCCAGCTCGTCCTTGATCTGGTCGATGAACTTGACCACCTTGACGTCGGCAGGCGTTAGCTTGGGCTCGATTGCTGCCCGGACGTCGGTGTTGGGGTAGACGCCGCGGTCGGCCAGGAGCGATTCGCCGGCCTTGACGTTGTTGGCCAGGAAGTTGATGAACTTGGCGGTCTCTTCAGGGTGCTTGGTCCGGGAGGACGCGGACCAGAACTGGGATGCCTTGTACCAGAGGCCGGCGTCGTCGGCCTTACCGGTGTTGGTGGGGAAGCGCAGGATCTTCAGGTCGCTGCCCGAAGCCTTTTCCAAAGCCGGGGCCTGGTTGGACCACCAGAAGGCCATGCCGTTTTTGCCGGTGGCGAGGCCGCTCTGGTCCAGGGCCGCAGCTTCGGCTTCGACTACCTCGGAGGCTGAAGGGACAGCCTTCTTTTTGCTCATGTCCTTCAGGAAAGCCCACCATTGTGCAATGTCCTGGGGTTCAAACCCCAGCTTGCCGTCGGAGGTGTAAAGGGACTTTCCGTCCTGGCGGAGCCAGACACCCAGCGACGCTTCGTCGGTGCCGTAGGCCGCAGCGCCGTAGGTGCCCTTGGGCGACTTCTCCGTGATCTCAGCCGCGATGCGCTCAAAGTCGGCCCAGGTCCAGGTGGCATCATCCGGCAGGGCAACGCCGGCGGCTTCGAAGACCTTGGGGTTGGCCAGGATGGTGGCGGCGTTGATGCCGGCGGCGATGCCGGTCAGGCCGTCTTCGCTCTTGCCTGCGTTGAGGGCTGCCTCATCAAACTTGGCAGTGTCGATGTCGTACTTGGACAGGTCAAGCAGGGCGCCGCGGCTGGAGTACTCCGTGATGTACTTTTCGTCCATCTGGATGATGTCCGGGGCGTCGTTCGCTGCCACCTGGGTGGCCAGCTTGTCCCAGTATCCGCTCCAGTCGCCGTATTCGGGCTTGATCTTGATCTTGGGGTTTTCGGCTTCGAACTTGGCGATCGCGTCCTGAGTCAGCTGGGCGCGCTTGTCGCCGCCCCACCAGGAGAACCGAAGTTCCACGGTTCCGTCGGCACTTTGCGGTGCCGAGCCTCCGCCGCAGGCACTGAGCGCCATGACGGCGGCTGCGGCCGCGGCCACCAGGGCCGTCTTGCGGATTCGGCGGGGAGCGCCGTGGGATGGTGCGGCTGCTGCCTTTTTGGCGGCCGGCGCAGTGCGGGAAAAGAGCTGCACTGGTAACTCCGATCTTCGTTGATCTGGTGCTGGGGATTGATGCGGGATGTTGGGCGTGAGCCGCCGGGTTACTGCGAAAACGTTTACTGGACCTAATAGTACAAGTGGCTAACTTGTATTACAAGACGTTTTCACGGCAATTTTCCGGCCGGCCCGGCAGCCCGGTAACGCGACCGGAAAGTCCCGGGAGCGGCGTCATCCGGACAGCGGACAAGCGGACGGCCCGCCGGATCGACGGGCCGCCCGCTTGCGGGAGGGCTGGTGCTGCGGGGCAGCAGGCCTATTTGATGCCGGTGGTGGCAATGCCCTTGATGAGGAAGCGCTGGCCAAAGAGGAACACCAGGAACACGGGCAGGAGCGAGACGATGGACATGGCGAACAGTGATCCCCAGCTCGTGGCGGACTGCGAGTCAACGAAGGCCCGCAGCGCCACGGGAACGGTGAACATGTCCGGGTCCGTGAGGTAGATCAGGGCGCCGAAGAAGTCGTTCCAGGTCCAGATGAAGGTGAAGATGGTGGTGGTGGCCAGGGCCGGCACCATCAGCGGCAGGATCACGCGGAGGAAGATCCGCGGGTGTCCGGCACCGTCGATCCGGGCCGCCTCGTCCAGGTCCTTGGGGATGCCGCGGATGAACTGGACCATCAGGAACACGAAGAACGCATCCGTGGCAAGCAGCTTGGGAACCAGCAGCGGCCAGAAGGTGTTAACCCAGCCGATCTGCGAGAACAGGATGTACTGCGGGACGATCACCACGTGGAACGGCAGCATGATGGTCAGCAGCATGATGCCAAAGAACAGCTTCTTGCCGGTGAACTGCAGCCGGGCAAACGCGTAGGCGGCCATGGAGCAGGAGATCAGGTTGCCCAGGATGGAGCCGATCACCACGATGGCGGAGTTGAGCATGTAGTGGCCGAACGGGTGGGTCAGGGCGGACCAGCCGTCCGTGTAGTTGGACATTTCCAGGCTGCTCAGCCACAGGCCGGGGTCGCGGAAAATGAGTTCGTTGGGCCGCAGGGAGGACACCACCATCCACAGCAGCGGATAGATCATCAGGCCGCCGGCCAGGATGAGGATGGCATGCTTCGTCAGCGCCTTGGTGCGCTGGGCCCGGCTGAACGCCAGGGTTCCCCTGGACTCGCGGACTCGGGCCTTGCGGTTGTTCGTAGGCTTGCCGGCGCCTCCGGACTTCTTCTCCGGGGTGGGCAGCGTCTCCAGCTTAGTCGTCATAGAAAACCCAATACTTAGAAGCGATGAAGTTGATGGCGGTGAATACACCGATGATGACCAGCAGGAACCATGCCATGGCCGAGGCGTAGCCCATGTCGAACTGGCCGAATCCCTTTTGGTAGAGGTAGAGCGTGAAGAACATGGTGGAGTCGGAGGGTCCGCCATTGCCGCCCGAGACGATGAACGCCTGGGTGAACGACTGGAAGGATCCGATGATCTGCAGCACCAGGTTGAAGAAGATGATGGGGCTCAGCATCGGCAGGGTGATCCGCCAGAACTGCTGGAGGGTGGACGCGCCGTCAACCTTGGCTGCCTCGTAGTACATCACCGGGATCTGCCGGAGGCCGGCCAGGAAGATGATCATGGGGGCGCCGAAAGTCCAGACGTGCAGCAGGATGATGGAGCCAAGCGCCGTGCTGGGATCCGAGATCCAGCCCGGCCCCTGGATGCCGAACATCGCCAGGACCTGGTTGACCAAGCCTGTGGTGCCAAAGATCTGCTTCCAGAGGATGGCAACAGCCACCGAACCGCCCAGCAGCGACGGCAAGTAGAAAATGGAGCGGTAGAACGGCAGGCCGCGCAGGCCCTTGTCCAGCACCAGCGCGATGAGCAGGGCCACCGCCAGCTGCAGCGGAACGCCGATGAACACGTAGGTGAACGTGACACCCAGCGAGTTGTGCAGGCGCGCGTCGGTCAGCATCCGGGTGAAGTTCTCCAGGCCGGTCCATTCCGGCGGCTGGAGCAGGTTGTAGTCCGTGAAGGACAGGTAGAGGGACATCAGCATGGGGCCGATGGTGATGGCCACGAGGCCCACCAGCCACGGCAGTAGGAAGATGTACGCGGCCTTGTTGTCCCGGCCGTTGGCCTTCTTTTCCTCGGCGGTGATCTTGCCCTTCCGCCGGCTGATGGAGCTGAGCTCGCTCATGGCGCTCATTGCGGGGACTCCGTCCCTGTCATCAGGACCGCTGCTGCCGGCATTCCTGCCGGGCGCGGTGTCCTGGGTATGTGCTTCGCGGCCATGTGGTCTCCTTTGGTCATCGTGGCCTCCACGTAGGTGATAATCGCCGAGGGCGATAAGTTCGGCACCTCCTGCTGCCGGGCCCGCTGCATCCGTGTACCGGAAAACGGGTGGCCCTGCGCTGCAGGAGTGGTGCTGTCGAAAAAGCGGCTCCGTACCAAAGTAAACGCTTTCTTGACTCCTGTATAGCCCTTTGTTAGTTTTTGAGAAAACGTTTTCTGTGCTGGGCGTCACTCAACACTAGATCACACAAGCAAAGGGGCAGGACAATGCGGTTTCGTCTTAATAGATCTGTAATGGGGGTTGCCGGGGCGACGGCGGCACTGGCAATGGTCCTGACAGGTTGCGGCAGCAGCCCGCAGGCCGGAAAGGTGGGAACCGTGGAGGATCCGGTCACCATCCGGTTCGCCTGGTGGGGCAACGACTCCCGTGCCAAGACCACCCTGGACGTGATCAAGGACTTCGAGGCCGCCAACCCCACCATTAAGGTCCAGGGCGAAAACACCGAGTTCAGCTCCTACTGGGACAAGATGGCCACCCAGATCGCCGGTGGCACCACCCCTGATGTTTTTGCCATGAGCGGCTCCTACCCCAGCGAATACGCCAGCCGGGGGGTGCTGCTGGACCTCGGCACCGTCAGCGAGCAGCTGGATACGTCCAAGTTCGCCGAAGGTACCGTGGATCTGGGCAAGATCGACGGCAAGCAGTACACCATCACCGCGGGTGTGAACTCCATGTCCATGGTCATCGATCCGGTGGTCTTCGAGGCCGCCGGTGTGCCGTTGCCGGATGACGAGACCTGGACCTGGGACGACTACGTGGACATCGCGGCCGAAGTGGCCAGCAAGTCACCGGCCGGCACCTTCGGCACCACGCCGATGTCCAACGATTCGTTCCTTGCCGTTTGGGCGCGCCAGAACAACGAAACCCTTTACACCGACGACGGCAAAAAAATGGGCATCAGCGAGGACACCCTGGCCCGCTGGTTCGAGCTCAACAAGAAGCTGATGGACACCGGCGGGGCACCGTCAGCATCCCAGACCGTGGAGGACGGCTCGGCCCAGCCCGAACTGACCCTCATGGGCCAGGGGAAGCAGGCCATGAAGATTTCCTGGAGCAACCAGATGACGTCCTACTCCGGTGCGCCGCTGGTCATGATGAAGATGCCCGGCGAGAGCAAGCAGCCCGGCGCGTGGCTCCGTTCCTCCATGGAATACGCCATCTCCGGCAAGTCCGCCCAGTCCAAGGAAGCAGCGTTGTTCATCAACTACCTGGTCAACAACATGGACGCTGCCACCAAGATCAAGAGCGACCGCGGCATGCCGGCCAACACCGAGCTCAAAGCCGGAATCCTGCCGCTGTTGAAGGACGCACAGCAGAAGGAGGCGGGCTATCTTGACCGCATCGCGGAGCTCAATGTGTCCGCTCCCCTGCCGTTCCCCGCAGGCTCGTCCGCCACGCTGGAAGTACTGAACCGGTACAACACGGACGTATTGTTCGGGAAGGTCTCCCCACAGGAGGCCGCCAAGGCCATGATTTCCGAGGTCAACCAGAACCTGGGCTGACCGGCCCCACGTATCGCCAGTGCACATCAACCACAGTCCGGAGGCAGTTTCGTGAACAACACAGTGCGGCCCAGCGCGATTGCCGCCTACGAGGACTGGCCTGCCTATGTCCGGGCCCATCCGCGGTACCGGGCCGGAACGCCGGCTTCGCAGGAGTTCGCCGACGCGCTGGGGGTTCCCGGCGCGTCGGCAGCGCCGCAGGTGGAAGTGCAGTGGGAAGAAGAGCACGACGGCGTCACCACCTCCCAGCTCAGCTGGCAGTTGGGTTTTGGCCCCCGCACCACTGGCTGGCTGGTCCGGCCGGCCGGCAGTTCCGGCCAGCTCCCCGGGGTACTGGCGCTGCACTGCCATGGCGGCAATAAGTTCGGTGGCGCGGACCGGCTGGTGGAGCTGCCGGACAGCCACCCGTCGGCGGCCGCAGCCCGGGCCGGCCTGTACGACGGACAGGCACTGGCCACGGAAACCGCCCGGCGGGGATTCGCTGTCCTGGCCCACGATTCGTTCGCCTGGGGCAGCCGCGGTTTCGACCTGTCCACCCCGCCGTGGCGGACCGGGGCGGGGCTGGAGGCAAGGCGGGCGCAATGGCGGCAGGACGGCGTCGTGCCCTCCGATGCTGACCTGTACAACGCTGCCGCGGGCATTCACGAGGACACCGTTGCCAAAACGGCCGGCCTGCTGGGCACCAGCCTGGCCGGGATGGTGGCCCATGACGATCTCGCCGCACTGGACATCCTGGCCGGCCTGCCAGGCGTGGACGCCGGCCGGCTTGGCTGCATGGGTTTCTCGGGTGGCGGCGGCCGGTCCCTTGCACTGGCTGCGCTCACCCCGGCGATCCGCGCCTCGGTCATCATCTGCATGATGACTACCTTCGAATCGCTGCTGCCCGCCTACCTCGATGCCCACTCCTGGCTGCTGCAGACACCCGGGCTGTGGAAACTGGGCGATTGGCCCGAACTCACCGCACGCTCCCCTGCCGCGGCATTCCTGGTCCAGTACGCGCTGGCCGACCAGTTGTTTCCCGAAGCCGGCATGCGCCAGGCCCACGCCATCCTCGAAAACCTCCACCCGGCGGACAGGTACACCGGAGCGTTCTGGCCGGGCGGGCACGTTTTCACGGCCGCCATGCAGGACCAGGCCTTCGAATTCCTCGGCCGCACCCTGGGCGCCACCGCCCCGCTACCTGCAGACGACGCCTCCCACCGCATTCCCTCCAGCCCCCAAGGACCCCATTCATGACCCAGCAATCAACCGCTGAACACGGCACCCCGGCTGCAGCAGCCACTCCGCCGGCCATTCCGCGCATCGCGCTTGTAGGCGTCCACGGCTTCGGCGAGCGCCACCTGGCAAACCTCGCGCGGCTGGAAGCAGCCGGCGCCCTGGAACTGGTGGCCGTCGCCGACCCCAACCCGCCCGAACCAGGCAAACTTGCCGGTTCGGTGGCCGTGTTCCCCACCCTGGACGCCCTGCTCGCCGACGGACCGGGCGCCGACGTGGTCATCCTCGCCACCCCCATCCAGACCCATGCGCCCCTGGCCATCGCTGCCTTGGCGGCCGGGGTGGACGTCTACGTGGAGAAGCCGCCGGCCGCATCGCTGGCCCGGTTCCAGGACATGCTGGCCGCCGCAGAGGCGTCCGGCGGGCGCGTCCAGGTGGGCTTCCAGAGCCTCGGCTCCACCGCGCTGCCGGCCATCCGGGAGCTCGTCGCGGCGGGCACCATCGGTGACGTGCTGGGGCTGAGCGCCACAGGCCAGTGGCTCCGCACCAAGGGATACTTCAAACGCTCCCGCTGGGCCGGGAAGCGGAACCTGGGCGGCGTTGACGTGGTGGACGGCGTGGCCACCAACGCCCTGGCGCATGCCGTGGCCACGGGCCTGCACCTGGCCGGGGCCCACACGCTGGCGGATGTCGTCTCGGTGGAGGCTGACCTTTACCGGGCCCATCACACCGAAAGCGACGACACCTCGGTCCTCCGGGTCCGCACCGCCACCGGCACCACCCTGCTGTGCGCCTTGACCCTGTGCGCTCCCACGCAACTGGACCCCTCCGTCACCATCCACGGAACCCGCGGCGAGATCACCCTGTTCTATACCCGGGACGAGGTGGTCATCAGCACCCCGGAAGGCGAAGAACGGCAGCAGCACACCCGGACGGACCTGCTGGAGAACCTGCTCGCGGCCCGGGCCACCGGCGTTCCGCTCCTCAGTTCCCTTGCAGACACCGGCGCGTTCACCGCTGTCCTGGAAGCCATCCGTACCGCCCCGGACCCGCAGGCCATCCCCGACGCGCACCTGACCTGGGAGGGCGAAGGCGACGACGCCCATCCCGTGGTCCACGGCATCGCCGGCCTCATTGACCGGGCAGCCAAGTCCCAGGCGACGTTTGCAGAACTCGGCGTCCCCTGGGCGCGCTCCCTGCCGCCCGCACGAACCCTGAAGCTGTCCGGCCACACCGTGGCCGGGTACCAGGACGGCAGCCGCATCCGTGCGGTGTCCTCACCCCGGCCCTACCTGCACCCTGTCCGGACCGCTGCGGGCACCGTGGTCACGGACCACCAGCCGCTGGACCACGTGTGGCACCTCGGCGCCGGCGTGGCCCTCCAGGATGTGGACGGCATCAACTTCTGGGGCGGCCGCACCTACACGCGCGCAGCCGGCCAGTACGTCTGGCGTCCTGACCACGGCAGCATCACGGTGACCGCCGCGGCGCAGACCGACGCAGCGGACGGGAAGCCGGGAACGTTGCAGGAGACCCTGTCCTGGCAGGGCCCGGACGGCACCCCCGTCCTGGTGGAGGAACGCACCTGGTCCTGGTCCGGCGTCGGGCCCGGCGTGTGGCAGCTGGGGCTGGACTTCGCGCTCTCCCCCGCCGGCGGACATCCCGTGAGCCTGGGCAGCCCGGGCTCCAACGGCCGCCACGAAGGCGGCTACGGCGGCTTCTTCTGGCGGTTCCCCGCCTGCACCGACGCCTCCGTCCGGACCGCGGCCAGCGAGGGCGAGTCCGCTGTCCATGGCAGCGTGGCGCCCTGGCTGGCCTGGTCCGGGTCCTTCACCACGGACGACGGCGGTGCCGCGGCCGGTGCCACGCTGGTCTTCCTCGCCGAAACAGGCTCCACGGACCCGTGGTTCGTCCGCGTTGACGGCTACCCCGGGGTGGGCCAGTCACTCGCCTGGGACACCCCGGTTATCGCCACCCCCGGCAATCCCGTCCGGCGCCGCGTCACCGTCCTGGTGGCGGACGGCATCCTGGGCACCCCCGACATCGAAGCACTGATCAAGCAGCAAAGGGACCTCACATGAGCCAGACAACAGTTAACCCCGGCCAGCTGCAGCCACCCGCACCGGAGTCCGGCACGCGCGCTGCCCCTGCCTCCGCGGCGGACCGGGCCATCAAACGGCGCCGGGTCCTGGACATCCTGGACGCGGCCGGCCGGGATTCCCTGCTGCTCTCCACCCACACGGCCCTCACCTGGTACCTGGACGGCAGCCGCGTCCACATCAGCCTCGCCGGCGACCCCGTTGCCGCGATGCTGGTGGACCGCGACGGCGACCACCTGGTCACCTTCAACAACGAAGCGGGCCGGATCGCCGCCGAGGAGCTGCCGTCCGGCGTCGCCCTCCACACGGCGCCCTGGTACGGAAGCCTGCACGAGGCCGCGGCAGCCCTGGGGGCACCCGGCTCAGCTCCCCTGGCCGAAGCTGATGTCGCGGCGGAACTCCGGGCCGCCAGGCAGCAGCTGCTGCCGGCGGAAAGCGACCGCTACGCCAGGCTGGGCGCCGAACTGGCTGTCATCCTGACGGACGTCCTGTCCACCGCAACACCCCGCACCACGGAGTTCGACATCGCCTCAGCCCTGGCCGGGCGGGTGGTGGCCGCCGGTGCGGAGCCCCTGGTCCTGCTCTGCAACGGCAGCGCCCGCAGCCAGTTCCGGCACCCGCTGGCCACCCACTCGCCGCTGGGCCGCCGCGCCATGGCCGTGGTGTGCGCCCGCCGGGACGGCCTGGTTGCCAACATCACCCGGTGGGTCAGGTTCGACGCCGGCAGTCCGGCCGAGCGCGACGCCGAGGCCCGCATCGCGGCCGTGGAAGCCGACATCTTCGACGCCACCGTCCCCGGCACCACCCTTGACCGGGTTTTTACCGAGATCAAGTCCGCCTATGTCCGGCACGGCTTCGGCGCCGAGCAGTGGGAACAGCATCACCAGGGCGGCCCCGCCGGCTACGCGGGCCGGGATCCGCGGGTCACGGCTGCTGTCACCGATACCGTGGTCCAGGACCAGCCCTTCACGTGGAACCCGTCAGGACCCGGCGTCAAGATCGAGGATACGGTCCAGCTGACCGGCTCGGGCGTCCAGGTCCTCACGGCTGATCCGCGCTGGCCCGCGGCCACCGTGAACGGGCTGGCACGGCCCCTCACGCTGCAGCTGTAGGGCCTGCCCGGCAGACAGAAAACCCCGGGACATCCGTCCCGGGGTTTTCTGTTGAATGAAGCAGCCTGCTGCAGGTCCCTGGAGTTACGGCAGGACCAGCTTGCCGTCCACGCGGCGCGGGATGCCCAGCGGGTTGGCGTCCTGCAGGGCGGGGTGCAGCACCGATTCGGGGGCATCCTGGTAGGCCACCGGACGCTGGAACCGGCGGACCGCGGTGGCCCCTACCGAGGTGAACAGTGAGGTGGTGGCCGGGTACGGGCCGCCGTGCTGCTGCGCCCAGTTGACTGCCACCCCGGTGGGCCAGCCGTCAAACAGCACGCGTCCTGCCAGGCCGGCCAGCTGTTCCACCACAGAAGCGACGTCTTCGCCGGGCTCGGCGTGGACCGTGGCGGTCAGGCTGCCGGGAACCTTGGCGAGGACCTCGGCCAGCTCTGCCTGGTTGGTGTACTCGATCAACATGGTGGTGGGCCCGAAGCACTCCTCGAGGAGTTCTTCGGGGCGGTCCAGCACGTGGGCTGCGGTGGTGGAGAAGATCACCGGGGCTGCACCGTTGGCGGCGGCGTCCTGGTCAACGCTGCCGCTGACCACCTCCACGCCGGGGACGGCAGCGAAGCTGTGCAGGCCGCCCGGGTAGGCCTCGGCGATCCTGCCGGTCAGCATCGGCAGGGCAGGCTTGTCCTTGCTGGCTTCGGCGAGGTCGGCGGCAAACGTGGTGCCGGCCGGAATGAACACCAGGCCCGGCTTGGTGCAGAATTGGCCGGCGCCCAGGGTGAAGGAACCCGCAAGGCCAGCCGCGAGGGCGGCGGAGCGGTTCTCCAACGCGGCGGCGGTGACCACCACGGGGTTCAGGCTGCCCAGCTCGCCGTAGAACGGGATGGGTTCGGGCCGGGAGGTGGCGAGGTCAAAGAGCGCCCGCCCGCCGGGAATGGATCCGGTGAAGCCCACGGCCTTGATGGCGGGATCCTGGACCAGCGCGGTACCCACTTCGCGGCCGCTGACCAGCGCAAACAGGCCTTCAGGGGCGCCGGCACCGAGCAGGGCTGCGGTCACGATCTCCGCGGTCCGCTCGGACAGCCGGACGTGGCCGGAGTGCGCCTTGACGATCACTGAGGAACCCACCGCCAGTGCAGAGGCAGTGTCGCCGCCGGCCACGGAGAACGCGAACGGGAAGTTGGACGCAGCAAAAACAGCCACCGGGCCGATCGGCTTCAGCAGCCTGCGGAGGTCCGGCTTGGGCGGCGTGGCGGCCGGGTCAGCGTGGTCGATGACCGCTTCAAGGTAGGAGCCCTCGGTGATGACCTTGGCAAACAGGCGCAGCTGGCCGGAGGTGCGGGCCACCTCGCCGGTGAGCCGCGGAACACCCAGGCGGGTCTCGGAATCGGCGATCTCCACCAGTTCGGCGGAGTTGGCATCCAGTGCATCAGCCACGGCCGTGAGCCAGGCGGCCCGCTCCGCGTCTGAGGCGGCGGCCGAAATCCTGGCCGCCGTAGTGGCTGCGGCGGTGAGGTCTGACAGGGAAAGCGTTGCAGTAGTCACGTTGGGTACCTGTTCCTTGTATCTGGTGTGGTGGCTGCGGGATCGATCAGGGCTGCCAGGGATCCCGGAAGCTGAATCCCAGGCCGGGCTGGTCCGTCAGGCTCACCCGGCTGTCGCTGAAGGTCACCGGCGCCGGTCCGGCCAGGATGCCCAGCTGTTCAAAGGATGCCTGTTCAACATCCTCCACCAGCGTGGGCTCTGCCAGGGTCAGCGCCAGTTGCCCCGAAAGCTCGGGCAGCAGGTGCGGCATCACCTTGATGCTGTTGGTCCGTGCCAGTTCCACAATCCGCCGGAACGGCGTGATGCCGCCTACCCGGATGATGTTGGGCTGGATGATGTCCACCGCTTCCGCTTCAATAAAATCGCGGAACCGGTAAATGGTGTGCAGGTTTTCGCCAAGGGCGATAGGGACCGGCGAATGCTTGCGGAGCCTGCGGTAGGCCCACAGGTCGTCGGCCCGGATGGGTTCCTCCAGCCACTCCAGGCCGAATTCAGCCAAAACGTCCAGTGCTTTGAAGGTGGTGGGCAGGTCCCACCGCTGGTTGGCGTCGATCATGAGTTTGCGGTCCGGCCCCAGCACGGAGCGCACTGCTGCCAGGCGTTCGGCGTCTTCGCGCACGTCCGGCTTACCCACTTTGACCTTGACGGCCCGGTGCCCGGCGGCGACCCAGCGGCGGGCCTGGTTCACAAGTTCGTCAAGGGTGTAGTGCAGGTTGACGCCGGAGCCGTAAACTTCGGCGGATTCCTGCCGCTGGCCCAGCAGGCCGGGAACGGAGGTGTGGGCCTGCCGCGCCTGCAGGTCCCAGAGGGCAAGGTCCACCCCGGCCATGGCGATGGTGGTGAGCCCGCCGCCGCCCGCTTCGTGCAGCCGCTTCCACAAGGCGTCCCACACCGTTTCGGGGTGGGCCGGGAGCCCGGTGATGAACGGGGCAATGTCGTGGTCCAGCAACGCCTTGACGGCGTGCGGGCCGATGGTTGGCGTCCAGGAGAAACCGTGGCCGGTGCCGCCGTCGTCCGTGTGGAGTTCGGTGACAATCACGTGGTTTTCCGGCGCGTCCGCTCCCCAGCTCAGGCGCAGGGGCACCGTGATCAGCCGGGTGGAGAGCCCGGTGATCCTCGGTGCGGTGCGGACCGCCCCGGCGGCGGGGGCGCTCATCAGCTGCCGGCCAGCTCGTAGCCCTTGGCGAGGATGGCCTTGAGCTCCAGGACCTGGTCCTCGGTGGGGTCGGTCAGCGGTGGCCGGACGGGGCCCACGGGGAGCCCGGCCAGGCGGAGCCCGGCCTTGATCAGCGAGACGCCGAAGCCGGGGGTCTGGTCGCGGAGCCGGACCAGGGGCGCGTAGAAGCCCGCCAGCAGGGCGTTGCGCCGGTCCTCGTCACCGTTAATGTAGGCGTCATAGTAGGCCTTGGCGATTTCAGGGGCCATGGCGAACGCGGCGGAGGAGTAGAGCGGAATGCCCAGGCCCCGGTAGGCGCCCTGGGTCAGTTCCGCAGTCAGCAGGCCGTTGAAGAACGCGAAGTCCTCCCGGCCGGTGGCGCGGACCGCCGAGACGATCTCCTGGGCCAGGCCCACGTCGCCCAGGCCGTCCTTGAAGCCAATGACCTTGGGGTTGGCTGCAAGCCGCACCATGGACGCTGCCGTGAATTTCGCGTTGCCGCGGTGGTAGACGATGACCGGCAGTGAGCTGGCGTCCGCCACGGCCTCGATGTAGGCCACCAGGCCGTCGGTGGGACCTGTCACCAGGTAAGGCGGCAGGACCAGGAGCGCATCGGCGCCTGCTTCCTCGGCAACCCGGGCCGAGGCCAGGGCGTGGCCCAGCGGGCCGCCGGCGCCTGCAACGACGGGGACCTTCCCGGCCACAACCTCGACGGCGGCGCGCACCACGGTGCCCACCTCTTCGAGGCTCAGGGCGTGGTATTCACCGGTGCCGCAGGCGGGAAAAACGGCGCCGGGGCCGAAAGGCAGCCGGGAGCTGATGTGCTCCTTGAGCAGGTCCGTGTCCACGGCACCTTCGGCCGTGAAGGGGGTGACGGGAAAGAAAAGTACGCCGTCGAATTTCATGCTGTCTCCTTGGGGCCGCTGCCGGCGCTGACCAGCGCGGCGGGCTCTTCGTTGGGGATGTTGGATTTGAGTTCGGTGCGCCAGCTGCGCTTGGGCTGCCAGCCCAGGAGGTCCTGGGCCTTGGCGATGGAGAAGGCTGGGCTGGTGCCGGTGAGGCCGGCACTGATGGCTTCGCTGCCGGGCAGGAACGCCGGCATCAGTTCCGCCAGCGGGGCAACGGCCAGGGCATCGGCAGCGCCCACAAAGAAGGTTTCGCCGTTGGGGATGGTGTCCATTTTTGCCAGCAGCAGGTCCAGGAAGTCAGCCACGTCCCGGGCGTCCACGTAGTTGAACAGGGCAGGCGCGGAGAGCGCGGGGTCCGCCAGCCGCTCGGCCAGCGTGTGACCCTGCTGGGTTGGCGCGCCTTCCCACTCTTCGGGCGAGATCACGTAGCAGGGCCGGAAGGCCGCGTAGCGGATCCCCTGGCCCTGGGCCGCAGCGAACATCTGCACTGTCTGTTCGGCGATCAGCTTGGACAGGGCGTACGCGTTCCAGGGCTTCGGGACGGTCCGTTCATCCAGCGGGAACGCCTCCGGCAACCAGCCGGCCGGCGATCCGTAGCCCAGCACGGTGGGGCTGCTGGCCGTGACGATCCTGTGCACGCCGGCGTCCGTTGCCGCCGACACAACGGCAAACGCGAGCCGGGTGTTGGTTGCGAAAATGACGTCCTCCGGCGCGCTGAACGGGACAGCGATCGCCGCAAGGTGGATGACGGCGTCGGGCCGGGTTTCCCGGATCAGCCGGGCGGCTTCGCCCGGCGCCAGGAGGTCGGCGGTTTGCTGTTCGACGCCGGCCGGCAACTGGTCCGCCGGGACGGCGTCCCGGTCCACCGAGATGACGTGGTGCCCGGCTGCTGCGAGCCCGCCCACCACACTGCGGCCCAGCCGGCCGGAGCCGCCGGTAACAAAGATCCTGCTCATGGTTGTTCCTTCAGGTTCTCAGGGCACGGATTAGGCGCCGCGGCGAAGGTCGACACCGAGGTCGAGGTCTTCGATGCGGACGGGCAGGGAGGATTCCAGCGAGCGGTTGCCGGCGATGCCGACAGATACCGAACGCAGGCCATCCAGGTAGCCGGACGGCCGGCCCAGCGGGTCTTCGCCGGGTCCGTTGAACAGGTCGGACAGCAGCAGGGCGTCGCCGCCGCCGTGTCCGCCTTCGCCGTTGACGATCGGCACCTCGTAGGCAGCTTCCCAGTGGCGCTGGACCACCAGGCGCTCGCCGTTGCGGCGGATGGCGTCGTCTTCCTCGATGGGGGTTGCGCTCGGGTCCACCACCGTCTTTTTGTCCGTGCTGGACGTGACGGCGGCCCGCTCCACCACCTCAAGTTCGGCGCGGCCTTCGGTGCCGTTGACGGAAACGCGGTAGCCCTCCCACGGGCTGTGGGCGTTCAGGGAGTAGCTCAGGCGCGGCCCGCCCTGGTATTCGACGACGAGCGCCAGGTTGTCCTCGATGGTGATGCCACCGGTGAAGACGTCCTGGTCGCGGCGGTAGCCGTCGTAGTGCTCGTTGTCCAGGAAGAGGGCCTTGAGCCGCTCGTCATCCCGCAGGTCAAGGGTGAACGGATCCTTCGCCGTGGTGGCGGGAGCATCGGCGTCGGGTGTGCCACGTTCCGGACGCGGGCCAAGTCCGCGTTCCGCGGCGTTTTTGTCGCCATAGAACTTCAGCCCACCGGAGGCGAAGACGCGCTCGGGGACGTCATTGATCCACCAGTTGACCAGGTCGAAGTGGTGCGAGGCCTTGTGGATGAGCAGGCCGCCGGAGTTCTTCTTCTCGCGGTGCCAGCGGCGGAAGTAGTCGGCGCCGTGGACGGTGTCCAGGACCCAGCTGAAGTCGACGGAGGTGACCTTGCCGATCACGCCGCTCTGGATGATCTCCTTCAGGGCGCTGTTGCGCGGTGAGTAGCGGTAGTTGAACGTGACCACCACGTTCCGGCCGGTCTCCTGCACCGCGGCGGTGATCCGGCGGCAACCTTCGGCGTCGATGGTGAGCGGCTTCTCCACCACCACGTCGGCGCCGGCGCGCAGGGCTTCGACGATGTAGTCGGCGTGGGTGTAATCGGGCGTGGTGACCACAACGCGGTCGATGTTGTTGGCCTGGATGAACGCGGTGAGGTCGGCGGGATCAAACGATGCCACCGGTCCCGGCGCGCCCAGTTCCTGGATCAGCTTCTGGTAGAACTCCACCCGGCCGGGGTTGACGTCGGAAAACGCCACCAGCTCGGCGGTCCCGGCGTGCTCGCCGTAGACGGCGCGGATGTACATTTCGGACCGGCCGCCGGTGCCGATCAGGGCGAGGCGGGCTTTTCCGGTCCCTGCGGCAGCGGTGCCGGCCGTGGGAGCGGACTGGGGTGCCGTTGCTGGTGAACTCGACTCGGCTGTGCTGACCATGGGGTCCCTTTCGACGTGTACCCGGCCGCGTGGGCGGCTCCAGGAGGTTCGGCGTGGGCATTTTGTTCCGCCCGGCGAGAAAGCGTTTTCTCAGATCGCTATATGATTTGTATCAACCTCCGGCACCATCCGTCAACCATATGGACACTGGCAGAAACCGTTTTCTTCGGCACTGTCGTGCCATCCGGGCGGAAAACCGTCCGGATAGTGTGGGAAAACGCGGGAAAACAGTAGAAATCGTTTTCCCGCACCGTTATATGCTGTGACTCATTACCCGGCACCCCGGCGTGGGATGCCGCCACCGGAGGCAGGAGGCCAACGCCCCCTGCCCCGGCATAAAACGAAGGGACCACCATGGTCAGGAGATCGGCAACCGGCAGGATCGGCATCGCAGATGTCGCCGTCAAGGCAGGCGTCTCGCACGCCACGGTTTCCCGCGTGATGAACGGTAACTTCACGGTGGACCCGGATATCGCCGCCCGCGTCCGGGCAGCCGCTGCGGAGCTGAAGTACCAGCCCAACCCTGTGGGCCGCAGCCTGGCGCTGGGCAAAACAGACACCATTGGCATTGTGGTCCCGGACCTGGCCAACCCCACCTTCCAGGCCATCCTGCGTGGCCTGAGCCGCGCCGCCGCGCAAGACGGCTACCGCGTCCTCATCGCCGATTCCTTCGAGGTTTCCAGCGAGGAAGCGATCCTGGCCGGCGAAGCCCGGCGCCGGTGCGACGGGCTGGTCCTCTGCGCCCCGCGCATGTCGGATGCCGAACTGGAAGAGATCGCACCGTCATTGCGGCCCCTGGTGCTGATCAACCGGACCACCGATGCCGACGACATCCCCAGCCTGGTGGTGGATTACGGGCAGGGGGTCCAGGACATCGCCGAACACCTGGTGGAACTTGGCCACACCCGCCTTGCGTTCCTGTCCGGCCCGCCCCGCAGTGCCTCCAACGGGCTCCGGCTCCAGGGCCTGGAGGCCTTCAAGGCCGCCCACCCCCAGGTGGAGGTCAGGATGCTGGAAGGCGGCTCGGACTTCGACACCGGCCACGGGGCAGTGGACGCCGTCCTGGAAAGCGGCGCCACGGGAATCCTGGCCTTCAACGACCTCGTGGCCATGGGCCTGATGAGCGGGCTACATGAGCGCGGCCTGCAGGTCCCGGGGGACATTTCGGTGACAGGCTTCGACGACATCCCTTTCGCGAAGTACACCACCCCCGCCCTGACGACGGCGGCCGTACCCATCACCGAACTCGGCGAGCAGGCCTGGCACCAGCTCCGGGCCCTCATCCGGAAGGAAGACAACGACGCCCCGGGCAGCCGCTACCAGCCACGGCTGGAAGTGCGGGCTTCCACCGGACCGGCCAAGGCTCCACGGCAGGCAGTCCACGGCTGAGCTTTCCCGGTCCGGCCCGACCACCCTCCGCCGCCGCCTGGCTCCGCGCCGTCTGGCCCCTTTCCGTCTGGCCCCTGAGGGTCAGGCGGACGGACCCAGCCCCGCCTCCTGGTAGTACCCCTCGATGTGGGCCGCCACGAGCTTTGCCGCCCGCCCGCCGTCGTGCGCGGTAATGGCGTCGAGGATCTGGTGGTGCTCTGCCATGAGCCGGGACGCGGTGGCCGCCCAATCAGGAAGGTTGGCGGTCAGCCGCCCCGCGTAACCCTGGATCGATTCGCGCAGCGAGCCCATCATGGCGCTCACCACGGCGTTGCCGGCAGCATCCGCCAATGCCAGGTGGAACTGCACATCCAGGGCCAGGAATTCGTCCACTGACAGGCCCGGCTCGTCCATCCCGGCCAGCAGCGCCGCAGCGTTCCGGAGCCCCGGGGCGTCCGGGCTGGCCTGGGACACCGCCCAGGATTCGAGCAGCACCCGGGTTTCCACGATGTCCTTGACCGGCAGGTGCTGGGTGGCCACGTGGAGCCGGAGGGCCGAGCCCAGGGCCGCCGTCGGATCCGAAATCACCACGGTGCCGGCTTCGGGGCCCGAGCCCACCCCGGCACGGACCACCCCCATGGCTTCAAGGATCCGGATGGCTTCCCGGACCGAGGTCCGCGACACGGCCAGCTGCTCAGCAAGGCTCCGTTCGGCCGGCAGCCGGCCGCCCACCATCAGCCGGCCAGCGGAAAGTTCGTTCTCGATCCAGGTCAGGACCAGCTGGTGGGTACGCATGATGCAATGGTAGTTGATGTGGTTGGACCACATGCCCTACAGTGTGGTTAGACCACAGAGGTTCCGCCGCGGACCTGCCGGCCCAATGGAGGACGCCATGACCCACACCATCCAGCCCAACAATCCGGAAACCACACCGGCCACGGCCGCCACGGACGTTCCGGCCGCGCCTGTTTCCGCTCCCGCCGCCGCTGCGAAGTCAGTGCCCGCGGCCCTGAAGCGCCGGATCCCCAAGTACTCGGACCTGGCCCCGCTGATGCAGTTCAAAAAGCCGGAGTTCAGCAAGGAGGCGCGGCTCAAGCGCGCCAGCACCATCTGGGAACTGCGCGACATGGCCAAGCGCCGCACCCCGCAGGCACCGTTCGACTACACGGACGGTGCCGCCGAGGAGGAAATCACCCTCCGCCGCGCCCGCCAGGCGTTCCTGGACATCGAGTTCCGTCCGGGCATCCTCCGGAACGTCTCCAGCATCGACCTGAGCACCGAGATCCTGGGCAAGACCTCCCGCCTGCCCGTGGGCATCGCCCCCACCGGCTTCACCCGGATGATGCAGTCCGAGGGCGAGTACGCCGGCTCGCAGGCCGCCGAAGCCGCCGGGATCCCCTACACCCTCTCCACCATGGGCACCGCGTCCATCGAGGACGTCGCAGCGGCAGCCCCGAACGGCCGCAACTGGTTCCAGCTCTACCTGTGGACGGACCGCGACCGGTCCCTGGAACTGATCGAACGCGCCGCCAAGGCGGGCAACGACACCCTGATGGTCACGGTGGACACCGCCGTCGCCGGCGCCCGGCTGCGCGATGTCCGCAACGGCATGACCATTCCGCCGGCACTGACCGTCAAGACCGTCCTCGACGCCTCCTACCGGCCGGCCTGGTGGTTCAACTTCCTCACCCACGAGCCGCTGACCTTCGCATCGCTGTCCCGCTACACCGGCACCGTCGCGGACCTCATCAACTCCATGTTCGATCCCACCCTCACGTTTGAGGACCTCGACTGGCTGCGCGAGACCTGGAAGGGCAAGCTGGTGGTCAAGGGCATCCAGACCGCCGAGGACGCCCGCCGCGTGGTGGACCACGGGGCCGACGGTGTGGTGCTGTCCAACCACGGCGGCCGCCAGCTGGACCGGGCGCCCATCCCGTTCCACCTGCTGCCTGAGGTCAAGGAAGCCTTCACCAAGGACAACTCCGACGCCGCGATCATCCTGGACACCGGCATCATGAGCGGCGCGGACATCGTCGCGGCACTGGCCCTCGGCGCGGACTTCACGCTGATTGGCCGCGCATACCTCTACGGCCTGATGGCCGGCGGCCGGCTGGGCGTGGACCGCGCCCTGCAGATCCTGGAGAAGGACATGGCCCGCACCATGGCGCTGCTGGGCGTCAGCCGGATCTCGGAGCTCACCCCGGACCACGTCCGCCTGCTCAACAAGTAGCCCGAGCCCACCCCGGCCCCGCCCCCTCCCTCCCAACTGACTCGCAGTTGTTGTCGTTTTGAGCGCTGAAAACGACAACAACTGCGAGTCAGTTGGGTGAGGGCTACTTCTTGCGGCCGAACTTGGGGAGGTTCGCCAGCAGGTCCGCGGCCTTCGTGGCGGCACGGCCCACGGTGCGGCCAATCTGCTGGGGAACAGTGTCGTCGCTGAGCGTGGTGCTGGTGCCGCCGGGAATCACGACGGCGGCACTCAACTCGGCACCGTCCCGCACCAGGACATCCGCCGGGCTGGAGTCCGCAACGGCTGCCAGCGGTATGTCGCCTGCGGTGGAGCGGGCTGTGGTTTCTGCAGACGGGGCCGGTGCTGCCACCACAAACGCCGGAGCCTGGCCCGGCGCAGGCGGCTGTACGGAAGGGGCCGTCTCCGCGGCAGCCCCGCCGCCGACGTCGAACGTCTCCAGCCAGCTGGCAATGCCCTCCAGCGGCTTCCGGTTCAGAGCGTAGTAACGCTTCTGGCCCTGGGCCCGCATGCTGACCAGCTGGGCCTCGCGCAGAACTTTCAGGTGCTTCGAAATTGTGGGCTGGCTCGCGGCCAGCTCCTCCACCAATTCCCCCACGGCTTTGTCGCCGGCACGCAGGCACATCAAAATGTCCCGCCGGGTCGATTCCGCAATGACGGCAAATACGTCGTCTGTCACCATGCCTCCCACCCTAGCGACATATACGCCGAAAGGCATCCACTATTTCGGCGGATGCAGTGCCCCGGCCGGGGGCGGTTTCAGTCAAACCACGGGTCCAGCCCATGCACCGGGAAAACAGCCTTGCGGGTGGCCATCACGGTGCGGTCCACGGCGTCGTTGGGATCAAATCCCACCTCCCAGGAACGCCACCACAGCTCCACGTCATCGCCCATCAGGCCCGGCGCAGCGGTCCCGAACTTCTCCTCCACATACCGGCGCCAGTCATCCGGCACAGGGGTCCGCAACGGCACCGGACGGCCCGCGGCGATTGCTATCAGGTGGCTCCAGGCCCGGGGAACCACTTGGAGCACGTTGTATCCACCGCCGCCGGTGGCGATCCAGCGGTCGCCGCAATGGCGTGCAGCCATATTCCCGACGGCGGTGACCGCCTCGCGTTGTCCGTCCACGCTGAGATTGAGGTGCGTGAGGGGGTCCCCGCGGTGCGAGTCGCAGCCGTGCTGGCTGACAATCACCTCCGGCGCAAAGGCAGCCACCAGTTGCGGCACCACGGCGTGGAAGGCCCGCAGCCAGCCGGCGTCCCCGGTCCCTGACGGCAACGCAACGTTCACCGCCGTTCCTTCGGCATTGGTCCCGCCGGTCTCGTTGGCGAAGCCGGTCCCGGGAAACAGGGTCAGGCCGCTTTCATGCAGCGACACGGTGAGCACCCTGGGATCGTCCCAGAAGATGCTCTGCGTCCCGTCGCCGTGGTGGGCGTCCACGTCGATGTACGCCACTTTGCTGACGCCGCCGTCCAGCAGCCGCTGCACGGCCAGGGCCGCGTCGTTGTAAATACAGAACCCGCTGGCCCTCTCCCGGGACGCATGGTGCATGCCGCCACCGAAATTCACCGCATGCAGCGCGGAGCCATCCAGGATCCGCGAGGCAGACATCAGCGAGCCGCCCGCCAGCCGGCCGGCGGCCTCGTGCATGCCGGCGAAGGCAGGATCATCATCGGTCCCCAGGCCGCGGGCTTGGTCCGTCTGGGTGGGATCGGTACTGACGCGGCGCACGGCCGCCACGAAGTCTGCGGAGTGCACTGTCGACAGTTCCTGGTCCGTGGCCACTTCCGGGGCCGCGACGTCCACGTGCGGCAGGTCGAAGAGGCCCAGGCTGCCGGCCAGCCGCGCCGTCAGGTCCATCCGCTCAGGCGCCATCGGGTGGCCGGGACCAAAGTTGTAGGCCGTCATGGCAGGACTCCACGCCACAGTGGTTGGCGGCGCGGGCTGGCTGAGACCGGGCAGGTATGTCATCAATCACAGGCTACCGGAGCGCGGTGCCCCGAAGCCCCGGCCATTACGCCGGTATTAGTGGTTTACTACTCAGGGAAGCAGTTTCGACCGAGGAAAAGCACAAATGACGCAAAGCCAGTCGAGGCCCCGGAACCCGGCCAGCTGGCACCCCGCAGCGCAGGACCGGGAGGGCCTCTGGATCTTCACGCGGCTGCGCGACTTCATTGACGACATCGCCAACACCTCCCCCGCCCGCCTTGCCCTCAGCGCATTCGCCGCGGTGTGCCTGTTGTTCACGTTCCTGCTGTCCCTGCCGTTCGCCTCAGCCACGGGAACCCCCACACCCTTGTACCAGGCCATGTTCACGGCCGTCTCGGCAGTCTGCGTCACGGGCCTGACAGTGGTGTCGACGGCGGTGCACTGGTCGTTTTTCGGTCAGCTTGTCATCCTGGTGGGCATCTTCGTCGGCGGTCTCGGCACGCTGACACTCGCCTCGCTGCTCGCGCTGATGGTGAGCAAGAGGCTGGGCGTCCGCGGCAAGCTGATCGCCCAGGAAGCCATGAACAACGCCGGCCGCCTGGGTGAGGTGGGCACCCTGCTGCGGATCGTCATCACCACGTCGGTGGTGATCGAGGGGATCCTGGCGCTGACCCTGATCCCTCGGTTCCTCACCCTGGGCGAACCGTTCTGGCAGTCCGTCTGGCACGGTATTTTCTACGCCATTTCCGCGTTCAACAACGCAGGCTTCACGCCCCATTCTGACGGCATCGTCCCCTACGAGACGGACCTCTGGATCCTGGTTCCCCTCATGCTGGGTGTATTCCTGGGCAGCCTGGGCTTCCCCGTGGTGATGGTCCTGCAGCAGAACGGGCTGAACTGGAAGAAGTGGAACCTCCACACCAAGCTCACCATCCAGGTCTCGTTCATCCTCTTGGTCTCGGGCTCGGTCCTGTGGGGGCTGATGGAATGGGAAAACCTCCGGACCATCGGTGGCATGGACCTGGGCGACAAGATCACCCATTCCCTGTTCGCGTCCGTGATGACCAGGTCCGGCGGCTTCAACCTGGTGGACCAGAACCAGATGGAGTCCACCACCATGCTCCTCACCGACGCCCTGATGTTTGCCGGCGGCGGCTCCGCTTCAACAGCCGGCGGCATCAAGGTCACCACCATTGCCGTGATGTTCCTGGCCATCGTTGCCGAAGCCCGCGGCGACGCCGACGTAAAGGTTTATGGCCGGACCATCCCGCAGGGCACCATGCGGGTGGCCATCTCGGTCATCGTGGCCGGAGCCACGCTGGTCTCTGTGTCAGCGTTCCTGCTGCTCCACATCAGCGGCGAATCCATGGACCGGGTACTGTTCGAGACGATCTCCGCATTCGCCACCGTGGGGCTCAGCACCAACCTGAGCGCCGAGCTGCCGCCGGAAGGCGTGTATGTCCTGACGGCGCTGATGTTTGCCGGCCGTGTGGGCACCGTGACCCTCGCCGCCGGACTGGCGCTGCGCCAGCGCAGCCAGCTGTTCCACTACCCCGAAGAGAGGCCCATCATTGGCTAGTTCACCAGACGCTCCCCGCAGGCCGGCCCACAACGCACCCGTGCTGGTCATCGGGCTTGGCCGCTTCGGGTCGTCCACCGCTGAACAGCTGGTGAAGCAGGGCCGCGAAGTGCTCGCGATCGAACGCGACCGGAACCTGGTCCAGAAATGGGCACCGCTGCTCACCCACGTGGTGGAGGCGGACGCCACCAACATCGACGCGCTCCGCCAGCTGGGCGCGCAGGAGTTCAGCTCCGCCGTTGTGGGAGTGGGAACCTCCATCGAGTCCTCGGTGCTGATCACCGTGAACCTCGTGGACCTCGGCATCGAACACCTGTGGGTCAAGGCCATTACGCCCTCCCACGGCAAGATCCTCACCCGGATCGGCGCCAACCACGTGATTTATCCCGAAGCCGACGCCGGCGTCAGGGCCGCACACCTGGTGTCCGGCCGCATGCTGGACTTCATCGAGTTCGACGACGACTTCGCCATCGTGAAGATGTACCCACCCCGCGAAACGGTGGGCTTCACCCTTGACGAGTCGAAGGTCCGTTCCAAGTACGGGGTGACCATCGTGGGTGTGAAGTCTCCCGGCGAGGACTTCACCTACGCCCGGCCCGAAACCAAGGTCTCCTCCCGCGACATGCTGATCGTGTCAGGCCACGTGGACCTGCTGGAACGCTTCGCGGCAAGGCCCTGATCCCGGGCGGTGGCGGTGGACCAGGGCCTCAGCCGAGCTGTTGCGTGATTTCCGCTGCCCGGTCAGCGGCGGCGCGGGCGCCGGCGGCAATGATCGCGGGGATGCCCTGCTCGTCGAACGTTGCAATGGCGCGTTCGGTGGTGCCGTTGGGGCTGGTCACCGATTTACGCAGCGCGGCGGCATCGGCGCCTGGTTCCGCCAGCATAAAGCCGGCTCCGGCCACAGTTTCGCGGGCCAGGAGCTGGGACAGTTCGCGGTCCAGACCCAGTTCCTCGCCAGCGGTCGCCATGGCCTCGGCGAGGTAAAACGCGTAGGCCGGGCCGGAGCCGCTGATGGCCGAGAGCGCGTCCACGTGCTCCTCGGGTACCTCCACCACGGTTCCGGTGCCCTGCAGGAGCTCCTTAACCAGCTGCAGCTGGTCCGGGGAGCAGTTGGTGCCCGGGGAGACCGATACCACGCCGCGGCCAAGCCGGGCCGGCGTGTTGGGCATGGACCTGATGACGGGCTGGCCATCCGGCAGGGCAGCTTCAAGCTGGGCAAGGGACACCGCCGCCGCGACGCTCACCACGATGGTGTCCGGCGACAGGGAACCGCTGATTTCGCGGGCCAGGTCGGCGATGCCCACCGGTTTGACGCCAAGGATGACCACGGCCGAGCCAATGCTGGCCTGCTTGTTGTTGTCCGGTTCCTCTTCGCCGGCAATGGCGGTGATTCCCGGATGGCGTTCGGCAAGTTCCGCAGCGCGACCGGCCCTCCGGACGGTGGCCACGATGTCTGCGGGACTTGTTCCCGATTCCACCAGGCCACCAAGGATGGCTTCGTTCATGGATCCACAGCCAAGGAATGCGATTCGGTTGCTCATGACTCCATCATTGCAGTTCGGCTGTTCCGGCGCAGATGTGAAGATTCCCAGCCGGCTCCCAGATCCACTGCAGGGACTTCACAAGTTGGGTCCCTAATGTAGTTATTACCTCATTGAGGGTGCGAGTGATGCGGCAGGGATGGGGATTCCTGCCCGAGGCACCGGAGGCCGGCAGCGGGTTTCCCCCCATTTTCCTGCTGCCGGCCCCGGTGCTTTCGCTTTTAACGCCAACGCCAACGCCAACGCCAACGCCGGGAGCCAGGCGCCGGGAAAACCAACGGTCAAGCGCCGGCAGGGGCCTCGGCGGCAATGCGGCCTGCGGCTGCAGCAACGTGCGGCGCGGGCTCCAGCGGGCCGGCAAACACCAGCTGGTCCAGCCGCCGCAGGATGAGGCCCTCGCGCAGCGCCCAGGGGCAGATCCGGACCTTCTTGAATTTGAAGAGTTCCAGCGCCGCCTCCGCCACCAGGGCGCCAGCCAGGAGCTGGTGCGCCCGCGCCTCCGAGACGCCCGGCAGGTGCAATCTGTCCTCGGCCTTCATGGCCGAGATCCGCTGCGCCCAGACGCCAAGGTCGAAGGCCTGCAGTTCACGTTTGATGTAGGGACCGGAGGCGCTGGGGGCTGCACCGGCGATCCGGGCCAGCGAACGGAAGGTTTTGGAGGTTCCGGCCACCACGTTGGCCCTGCCAAGCCCGTCGAAGCTGCTGACTGCAGGCTTCAGCGTGGCCCGGATGTAGCGGCGGAGTTCCTTGACGCTGCGGGCCGAGGGCGGGTCCTCGGACAGCCAGTCGCGTGTCAGCCTGCTGGCGCCGAGCGGAACGGAGGTGGCCATCTCCGGCAGCTCGTCCTGGCCGAACGCCATTTCGAAGGAGCCGCCCCCGATGTCCAGGTTGAGGATGGGACCGGCGCCCCAGCCGTGCCAGCGGCGAACCGCGAAGAACGTCATGGACGCTTCTTCGCTGCCTGTCAGTTCCTGCAGGGTGACGGTGGTTTCGTGCTTCACCCGGGCCAGCACCGCCGCGCCGTTGGTGGCCTCGCGGATCGCGGAGGTACAGAACGCCAAGAGGTCATCGGCTTTGTGCCGGGCGGCGAACTCCCATGCCTCCAAAACAAACTCGGTCAGCTCATGCTGGCCCTCCTCACTGATGCTGCCGTCCGGCTCCAGGTACTGGACCAGGGACAGCGGCCGCTTGTGCGAAGCGAACGGCACAGGGCGCGCGCCGGGGTGAGCATCCACCAGGAGGAGGTGGACAGTGTTTGATCCAATATCAAGGACGCCTAGCCGCATCCTGCCATTATTCCCCCTGCGGGCAACCGCGCCGGCATCCCGGCACGCACCCCGGCGTCACAAGTCCTGCGTCACAGGTTCTGGCTCAGGCTCCGGCCGGATCCGCGGCGGCGTCATCAGCGAGCTCGTCGGCGCGCTTGAAGTCGCGCTTGATATTGGCCACGCCCTCGGGATTAATTTCGAAGCCGTAGGCGGCGCCGGGGTTGATGACCATGCCCAGCTCCTCACCGATGTTGGCGATGATGGCGGCGCCCTGCGTGCCCAGCACGTTCGGGGCCGCTTCCAGGAACTGTCCGTCCACCCGGCTGGGGTGGGAGAACACGGCCAGGACGGGATCACCGTCGGCGTTGCCCAGGACCAGCGGCTCCACCTGTGCGTCCAGGCCTTCCACACCATCGGGGCTGAGGATGTAGACCTCGCTGTTCAGGAACGACAGGATGACGTCCACGGGGCTGGCCTCGGGCTGGCCGCCCTGGGCGAGCTTCTCCTCGAGGTCGTTCAGGGGCGTGGGGTCGGTCATTGCAGGCTGTTCACTCATCCCCCTACCCGATCACGTTGCGCGCAACACCGCAATTCCTGCCTGCCGGCCGGGCAGCCCGGACCGGAGACAATCCGCGCCGGACCGGGCTGATCCCCGGTCCGGGCCACGGCTTACTTCTTGGCAGCGGCCTTCTTTTTGGCAGGTGCCTTGCGGGCCGTCGTCGTGCGCTTGACCGGGCCCTTGGCGCGCTTCTCAGCCAAAAGCTCCACAGCCTGCTCCCGGGTCAGTTCCTCCAGGGAGGTGGCCCGCGGGACGGTGATGTTGGTGATGCCATCGGTGATGTACGGGCCGAACCGGCCTTCCTTCACCACGATGTTCTTCTCCGAGACGGGGTCCGGGCCGAACTCGGCCAGCGGCGGAACCGCTGCGCGAGCCCCGCGCTGCTTGGGCTGGGAGTAGATTTCCAGCGCCTGCTCCAGCGTGATGGTGAAGATTTCCTCTTCCGTGCCGATGGAACGGGAGTCGGTGCCCTTCTTCAGATACGGGCCGAACCGGCCGTTCTGGACGGTGATGAGGTTGCCTTCGGCGTCCTCACCCAGCGCGCGCGGCAGGCTCATAAGCTGCAGCGCCTCATCCAGGGAGACGGAGTCCACGGTCATGGACTTGAACAACGAACCGGTGCGCGGCTTCGCCTTGACCGGCTTCTTGGGGGGCTTCGGCTTGCCGTTTTTGTAGTACTCCACCGGCTGGTTGGCGATCTGTTCCTCGGTCATTTCCGGAATGACTTCAGTGACGTAGGCGCCGTAGCGGCCGTTTTTGGCCACCACCGTGTGGCCGGTGTGCGGGTCAGCACCCAGCACCCGCTCCTCCGGCGCAGCGGTCTCCATGAGTTCCACGGCCTTGGCTGCGGTGAGCTCGTCGGGTGCGAGGTCCTCGGGGACGTTGGCGCGGGAGTTCTCCACAATTTCGCCGGTTTTGGGATCCACCGTGGCGGCGGAACTTTCCAGGTACGGGCCGAACTTGCCCACCCGCAGCGTGATCTCGTCCGTGATGGGGATCGAATTGATTTCGCGGGCATCGATCTCGCCGAGGTTGTTGACGATGCTGAGCAGGCCCGGGTCGGCGTCTTCACCGAAGTAGAAGTGCCGCAGCCAGGCAGCTCCGACAGCCTGGCCGTTGGCGATCTTGTCCAGGTCGCCTTCCATGTCCGCGGTGAATTCGTAGTCCACGTAGTCGGTGAAGTGCTGCTCGAGGAGGCGGATCACGGAGAACGCGATCCAGCTTGGCACCAGCGCGGAGCCCTGCTTCCGGACGTATCCGCGGTCCTGGATGGTGGAGATCGTCGAGGCGTACGTGGACGGCCGGCCGATGCCCTTCTTCTCCAGCTCCGCGGTCAGCGACGCTTCGGTGAAGCGCGGCGGCGGCGAGGTTTCGTGGCCAACTGCCAGGATGTCCGACGCCGTCAGCGCGTCTCCCTTGCCCACGTTCGGGAGGCGGCGGGCGTCGTCCGAGTCGTCGTCGCCGCGGCTTTCGTCCTTGCCTTCCTCGTAGGCGGCCAGGAAGCCCGGGAAGGTGATCACGGTGCCGGAGGCGGAGAATTCGGCGTCGCGGCCGTCCGTGGCGGTGGCGCCCAGGCGGATGGTGGCCGTGGAACCCTTGGCGTCACCCATCTGGGAGGCGACGGTCCGCTTCCAGATCAGTTCATAGAGGCGGAACTCGTCGCCGGAGAGCTGCTTGGCCACCTGCGCCGGGGTGCGGAAGGAGTCGCCGGCGGGACGGATGGCCTCGTGGGCTTCCTGGGCGTTGGCGGCCTTGCCGGAGTAGACGCGCGGGGTGGCCGGGATGTACTCCGGCCCGTACAGCTCGGATGCCTGCCGGCGGGCGGCCGTGACGGCCTCGTCGCTCAGCGAGGAGGAGTCGGTACGCATATAGGTGATGTAGCCGTTTTCGTACAGCCGCTGCGCCACCTGCATGGTGCTTTTGGAGGAGAACCGGAGCTTGCGGCCGGCTTCCTGCTGCAGCGTGGACGTGGTGAACGGCGCGGCGGGGCGCCGGGTGTACGGCTTGGTGTCCACGGAGCGGACGGCGAACGCGGCGTCCTGGAGCCCTGCTGCCAGCGACGTGGCCAGCTCCTCGTTGAGGTGGGCAACGTTGCGGGAGGTGAGGACGCCGTCGTCGTTGAAGTCCCGGCCGGTGGCCACCTTGGCACCGTCCACGGCAGCCAGTTTGGCCTTGAAGGAGCCGGACCCGGCCCCGAACTGGCCGGTCAGGTCCCAGTAGGACGCGGCGCGGAACGCCATGCGTTCGCGTTCGCGGTCCACCACCATGCGCGTCACCACGGACTGCACACGCCCGGCGGACAGGCCGCGGGCCACCTTGCGCCACAGCACCGGGGAGATCTCGTAGCCGTACAGGCGGTCCAGCACACGGCGGGTTTCCTGTGCGTCCACGAGTGCCGTGTCCACGTCGCGCAGGTTTCCCATGGCGCGCTGGATGGCTTCCTTGGTGATTTCGCCGAACGTCATCCGGTACACCGGAACCTTGGGCTTCAGCACTTCCAGCAGGTGCCACGCGATGGCCTCGCCCTCGCGGTCCCCATCAGTTGCGAGGTAAAGTTCGTCGGCATCCTTGAGCGCGGCTTTGAGCTCGGACACCTTCTTCTTTTTATCCGCTGACACGACGTAATAAGGCTTGAAGTCGTGGTCAATGTCGACGGCGAACTTGCCGACGGAGGTCTTTTTCAGTTCCGCGGGAAGCTCGGACGGCTGCGGCAGGTCACGGATGTGACCGATGGAGGCCTCAACGATGAAACCCTCGCCGAGGTACTTGGCGATGGTCTTGCTCTTGGCCGGAGACTCCACAATCACGAGTTTCTTGCCGGTTTTGGCCTTGCTTGGCACGATGCTCCTACAGAAAAAGGTTGCTGGGGCAGATGAGCCCATATTGGCCTAGTTCACCATATTTTGGGCCAATGTGCGCATTCCTGTGGAAAACACCGGCCTCCGCGAAGCGGCCGGAACGGGTCAGCCGGCCGCCCGAAGGAGGAAGCCGTCGCGGACCAGGTTTTCCACTTCGGCGAGCAGTTCCTGCCGGAAGGACAGGGCATCGAATCCGTCCTCCCCGGCCAGGCTTCCGCCCAGCAGGGCCTCCAGCGCACCGGCGATCTGGCCGGCGGTCAGGTCGCCGTCGCAGGCGGACACAAACCCCGCCAGTGCGGTGCTCAACAGGTTGGTCCGGCGCAGGCCGGCGCCCTGCCGGAGCAGGATCACGCCCGGGTGCTCGGCACCGGGACGCTGGTGCCGTTCCTCCGTGACGTCCTCGGCCACGATGAGGTGCGCCGCTTCGATGCTGTCCGCTGCCACGTCGTCGTTGCGCTCCACGGCGGCGCCCAGATGCGGGCCGATGGGTTGCTCGATGGGGTAGGTGATTTCCTCGAACCGGCTGATGGTGGCCTGGCCGGGGGCCGCGGGCCGGCGGAGCCAGACCATGCCGAACCCGATCCCTGCCACGTTCCGGCTTGCGAAGTCCGCGAGGTAGGCCCCGTAGGCCTCCCGGTAGTGGTCCCGGTTCCGGGACTCGGAGGCGTCCTGCAGCCAGGTTTCGGCGTATTGTTCGGGGCTGACCTGCTCGCGCTGGATGAACCAGGCGTCGGTGCCGGGGCTGACCCAGGCCCGGGGCCGGTGGTGCCATTCAGTGCCGGCCTCCACTTCCCAGTTGCCCAGCAGCTGCGCCGTCCCGCCCGGGGACAGCAGGCCGGGAAGCCCTGCCACGAGGGAGGCCACGATGTCGTCACCGGGGAGGCCGCCGTCCCGGTAGGTGAACTGGCCGGCGGCGTCCTCGCCTGATCGGCGCGGGGTGATCACGAACGGCGGGTTGGAAACCACCAGGTCGAATTCCTCACCGGCCACGGGCTCCAGCAGCGATCCCAGGCGAAGGCTCACCCGGTCCGCCAGCCGGTCCGGGTCCACGGACAGGGCCTCGGCGTTGAGCAGGATATTGAAGCGGGCAAAAGCCAGGGCCCGTTCGGAGATGTCCGTGGCGGTGACGTGTTCGCAGTGATGCAGGAGATGGAACGCCTGGATGCCGCAGCCCGTGCCCAGGTCCAGGGCCCGTTCCGTGTGGCGGCGCACGGTGGTTTGGACCAGGGTGGTGGAGGCCTGCCCGATGCCCAGCACGTGGTCGTGCCGCAGCACGCCTTCCTGCTGGTGGGCGGCGAGGTCGCTGGCCACCCAGAGTTCGGCGCCGCCGCTGCCGTCCGTGTTGGCATCCCAGCCGTAGGGGCGCAGGTCGGCGCGCGCTGCGAACCGCGCGGTGCCGGGGACGGGCTCAACGAGTCCCAGCTCCACCAGGCCGTCCGCACCCAGGCCCGGCAGCGCGGCGTCGAGCGCCACCCGTTCCTGCGGTTCGGCGAGGAGCCAAAGACGGACGACGGCGGCCAGCGGCCCGGTGCCGCTGTCACGGCTGGCGGCGGCATCCGTGGCGAGCTGGGCCGGGATGATCTGGTCCCGGTTCAGGGCAGCGGAGGCTGACGGGCCCAGCAGCTGCGCCACGCCGTCCAGCGTGTAACCGGCGCGGCGCAGGTCCGCGGCCAGGGCCTGCAGCAGGTGCGGCCGGTCGCTTCGCGGGGCATCGAGGGTGTTGCCGGCGGTGAACTCGAATGGGGATTTAGGCACCGGCCAAGTTTAGTCCGGTCCTCCGCCGGCTCCCGAGGTGCCATGCCACCCTGCGCAGGCGGTAGCGTGGAAGCATGCCTTCCTGCCTCCCTGCCCTCCTGCGTGCGCGCCGTCCTGCCGGGCCCTCCGGCCTGTCCGGGCCCCTGCGCCTGCCGGCCCGCAGGCCCGCCGCCTGGGCTGCACTGGGGGCGTTGGTCATGGCAGCGGCACTGACGGGATGTTCGCCCGGGCTGTCCGTGGAAAACGCAGACGTCCCACAGTGGCGGGCCACGGCCCTGCCCACCGACCCAGGCACCCTCCTCCAGGATGAAGGGAAAATCCTCAACCGGGACCGGATCAGCCCGGAAGCGGCGGATGTTCCGGCCGGTCGGTACACCCTGTCCGTGACCTGCGAAGGCGGCGGAAAAGCGTTCTTCGCCGTGTCCGTTGACGGGGTTGAAATAGTGGACGCAGGTGCGGCCTGCAACGGCAGCCTCGAGACCACACGCTTCACGGTCTCGTCGGCCGGGACCCTGGACATCAGCGCGTCCAGCGTCGACGCGCCGCTGATCTTTGCGTACCAGGTGACGCCCACGCAATAAGGCCTGCAGCACTGGCCCGGCCGCCACCGCAGGCATACAGTCGACGTATGCCCACCGTGCGGGAATCCTCCGCGCCCCGTGGCCTGCAAAGGGCACGGGCTACGCAGGCACGGACGCTCACGGCCACCGTGGGGCGTGCGTCAGTGGGGTTGCTGGTGCTTGGGTCCTCCGTCGCCCTGACCGGCTGCGAATATTCGTACGACGACGGCCTGCCGCGTTCAGCGCCCCAATCCACCGCCGCGCCCGCCACCCCCGAACCCGACATCACCTACGATCCGCTCCGCCGGGAACCTGTGCCGCCGGACGGGCTGGCTGACTGGGTGGCCCGGACCTTGCCCAATGCTTCCCAGCCGGTGGCGTACGCCGGCGCCGGCGTGTTGGCGCCCGGCGAGGTCCTCAAGGAGGACACTCCGGTTCTGGCGGCCGGCACCTATGCGCTGGCGTTGGCCTGCCGGAGCCTGCGGCGCGTTGTGTTTACCTTCCGCACCGACGCCATGGACCTCGCGGACCTGGCCCAGCGGTGCGGCATCAACCGCGAAAGCATCGTCTACCTTGCCTCGGACACGGCAGTGCACGTCACGGTGGAGGCCGGCTCCGCAGCCAACTACGCTTACCGGTTCCGCCGGTTCCCTTAGGCGGCGCAGCCTTCCGGGCAGCGCAGGGTTTCCGGGCTGGCAGCGCACTCGGAGCAGTACAGCGTCAGGGTGCGGCAGCTGGGGTTGGAACAGTTCTCGAATTTGCTGGTCGGGGCTGCGCAGCGGACGCACTGGCCGATGGTTTTTGCGTCCTCGCTGAATTCCAGGTGCATCCGCTTGTCAAAAACGTACAGCGACCCTTCCCAGAGACCCTGGTCCTTGAAGGTCTCGCCGTACCTGACAATCCCGCCGTCCAGCTGATACACCTCTTTGAAACCTCGGTTGACCATCAGGCTGGACAGGACCTCGCAGCGGATGCCGCCGGTGCAGTAGGTGACCACGGGTTTGTCTTTCAGCGCGTCGTACTTGCCGGACTCCAGCTCCTTGATGAAGTCGTGCGTGGTGGCCACATCGGGCACCACCGCGTCCTTGAACTTGCCGATCTGGGCCTCGAAGGCGTTCCGGCCGTCAAAGAAAACCACGTCCTCGCCCGCCTGTTTCCGGTTGGCCACCAGCTCGTGCAGTTCCTCGGGCTGGAGGTGCTTCCCGCCGCCCACCACACCGTTCGCGTCCACCTTAAGTTCCCCGGGCGCGCCGAAGGAGACAATCTCATCGCGCACCTTGACGCTCAGCCGCGGGAAGTCCGCTGCGCCGCCGTCGGACCATTTGATGTCGATGCCTGCAAAGCCCTTGTATTCGCGGGTTGTCTTTACGTACTGCTTTACCGCGCCGATTTCGCCGCCCACCGTGGCGTTGATGCCGTCCCGGGAAATCAGGATCCGGCCCGTAAGGCCGAGCTTCTCGCAGAGGGCACGCTGCCAGAGCCGGACGGCGTCCGGGTCTGAGAGGGGGGTAAAGCCGTAAAAGAGCACAATTCGGTTTAAAGCCACGTATTTAAGGGTACCGGCTCGGGTTCCCGGACACCGTCCGCCCGCCGCAGGGTGCCTGCGGCCGGGGCGTTGGCGCATCACGATTGGATAAGCACTGTTGCAGCCACTGTTGCTGGCCGTCGGGCTGGAATAGTCTCATGCCATGAGCCCGGAAACCACGATTGAAGACATCACAGGCCTTCTTGAACTATGGGTGGCCGGCTGGGCGGGTTGCCGCGGCTACCGCACCTCCACCGAGGGCCGGTTCCCTGCCGCCTTGCGGTCCGAGAGCAGCGGGGACTGGGAATTCTTTGCAGCCGACCCCTCGGACGCTGAATTTGCCGAACTGGCAGCCAAGGTGGCGGTGGCGCCGGCCATGGTCCTGACCATCCTCACCAACGACACCGCCCGGTACGCCCGGCTGGCGCAGCAGCACGGGCTCAACGTGACCTCGGATTCGCAGACCATGATGATTGTGGACATGGAAACCCAGGACGCCGAGGATCCGTGGCTGCCTGACGATGACCTGGAACTGTCCACCTCCGAAACGGACGGCGTGCACTACGCCGAAGTGCGGTCCGGCGAAACCATCGCCGCCAGTGGCAGGCTGTTTGTGGTGGGCAACACCGCGGTGTTCGACAAGATTGTTACGGACCCGGCGTTCCAGCGCCGCGGCCTGGGCAGTTTCATCATGCGGGCCCTCGCGGCGCAGGCCTTCGGCCATGATGTGCTGAACGGGCTGCTGCTGGCCTCCACCGACGGCCAGAAACTGTATTCCCACCTCGGCTGGACCGCAGTCTCCCGGGTTCTGATGCTTTCGGCAGACCACGACGGCGGGGACCTTTCCCTCAGCTGACGGCCGGGCGCCGGCCGCCGGTTACCCCTTGGGCGGATTCGGCGACGCCGGGTGCCACCGGATGAAAGAATGTCGGGGTGAACCCCCATGACTCCCTGATTCCCCTGCTGGGCCGCGGCCCGGATCCGGAACAGCTCCGTCATGTCCGCACCATCCCGGCACGCGAAGCAGTGCACGCGCCGTGGCCGGAATGGGTGCACCCCGACGTTGTGGCGGCCTATGGCACGTTGGGGATCCACGAACCCTACAAGCATCAGGTCCGCGCGGCAGACGTGGCCCACGCCGGCAGGCATGTTGTGGTGGCCACCGGAACGGCGTCTGGCAAGTCGTTGGCGTATCAGTTGCCTGCCCTGGATGCCATCCACCGTTCGGAGCTGCGGGTGCTCGCTGAACCCGGCAGGATCCACGACGACGGCGCCGTGACCCTTTACCTCTCCCCCACCAAAGCGCTGGCGGCCGACCAGCTTAATGCGATCCGGGCCCTGAAGCTGCCTACCGTCCGCGCGGAAACCTACGACGGCGACACCGACCCGGCATCCCGGCGCTGGATCCGGGACCACGCCAACTTCATCCTGGCGAACCCGGACATGCTGCACTTCGGGATCCTTCCCAACCATGCGTGGTGGGCCGGGTTCTTCCGCCGGCTGCGCTACGTGATCGTTGATGAGGCGCACAGCTACCGGGGTGTGTTCGGCTCGCACGTGGCCAACCTGATGCGGCGGCTGCGGCGGATCTGTGCCTACTACGGGGCGGGAACGTCTTTCCCGGAGCCGGTGTTCATCGCGGCTTCCGCCACGGCTTCGGAACCGGATACCTCGTTCGCCCGGCTGATCGGCGCCCCGGTGGAGGCCGTGTCCACGGACTGCTCGCCCCACGGGGCCACCACAGTGGCTTTCTGGGAGCCGGCACTGACCGAGGCCCGGGGCGAGAACGGCGCCAACGTGCGGCGCACCGCTGTGGCCGAAACAGCGGACCTGCTGGCCAACCTGGTGTCGGCGCGCATCCGCACCATCGCGTTCATCAAGTCGCGGCGCGGGGCGGAGACCATCTCGGCCATCACCAAGCGCCTCCTGGACGAGGTGGATCCCAGCCTGCCGCAGCGGGTGGCAGCCTACCGTTCGGGGTACCTTCCTGAGGAGCGGCGGGCGGTGGAGAAGGCCCTCCGCTCCGGGGAACTTCTGGGGGTGTCCAGCACCTCGGCGCTGGAACTGGGCATTGATATTTCCGGGCTCGACGCCGTCCTCGTTGCCGGCTGGCCGGGGACCCGGGCGTCCCTGTTCCAGCAGATCGGCCGGGCCGGCCGGGCGGGGCAGGACGCCATCGCCGCCTTTGTGGCCAGCGACGATCCGTTGGATACGTTCCTGGTGAACCATCCGGAGGCGATCTTCGACGTTTCCGTGGAAGCCACCGTGTTTGACCCGTCCAACCCCTACGTCCTGGGACCGCACCTGTGCGCCGCGGCAGCTGAACTTCCGCTGGGAACCGGCGAACTGGCCCTGTTTGGTCCTTCGGCCGAGGGACTCCTGGATCAGCTGGTGGCGCAGGGATACCTTCGTCGCCGGCCCGCAGGGTGGTTTTGGACGCATTCCCAGAGTGCCGCCGCCATGGTCCATCTCCGGGCGGACGGCGGCGGACCGGTAAACATCGTGGACGCCGACACCGGCTCCCTGCTGGGGACCATGGATTCCCCGCAAACGCACTACCAGGCCCACACCGGGGCCGTGTACGTCCATCAGGGGGACAGCTACGTGGTGGAGGACCTCAACGAGGACGACCACTGCGTGATGGTGCGCCGGGCCAATCCCGATTTTTACACCACGGCCCGCGATGTCACCCAGATCGAGGTCCTCGAGACCCAGCGGACCGCCCCGTGGGGCGACGTTTCGGTGCATTTCGGCGAGGTCAAGGTGACCACGCAGGTGGTTTCCTTCCAGCGCAAGGCTTTGATCTCCAACGAGGTCCTCGGCGAGGAGCCGCTGGAACTCGGCGCGAGGGATCTTTTTACCAAGGCGGTGTGGTTCGAGGTGGGGAACCGGTCCCTGACCGGAGCGGGGCTCGTGGAAGCCGAATTTCCCGGCGCCCTGCACGCCGCCGAACATGCGGCCATCGGATTGCTGCCGCTGGTGGCCTCCAGTGACAGGTGGGACATCGGCGGGGTCTCCACAGCGCTGCACGCCGACACCGGAGTGCCCACCATCTTCGTCTATGACGGACACCCTGGCGGGGCAGGTTTCGCCGAACGCGCATTCGACAAGGCCAAGGTCTGGCTGACGGCCACCCGCGACGCCATCCGGGCCTGCGAATGCGAGTCCGGTTGCCCCTCCTGTGTCCAGTCCCCTAAGTGCGGGAACAAAAACAACCCTTTGGACAAGACCGGCGCCGTGACGCTCCTGGGCGTGCTCCTGAAGGACGCAACCGAAGCGATGCCGCCGGCTCCTGCAGGTTCCACCGGCTGGGGCCAGGGCCACAACCGGCCAGCGCCAGCCGACGGCAGCACCGGCTGACCAGGAGTTCACGGCGCCGGACCGGACCTGCAGTTCACAACGGCTCACCTGACCTCGGTCACGGCGGCGGACCGGCTCTGGCATGACCCGTTGCCGGACCCAGCAGGGTCCGCCGGAGCATTTCCGTCCGAACCTCCACCGACAGGTCGGGGCGCGGTAAACAGCTCAGCAGCGCGGCGGCATGGCGCGCCGCAACCACGGCCGCCGCCGCGCACGGGTCCCCCGCCGTAATTCCGCGGTGGGCGTCCGCGGCTGCGAGCGCTGCCAGATCGGCTGCGGCCGCCGCACGGCTGGCCAGCACCGCAGACTGGGCCAAGAGGAGGACCAGCGCGGTGGCAAGCATAACCACAACCGCAAGCCCCAAGGCCAACATTGTCCCCGAGCCGCGCTCCCTGCGGTCATCCGTTGGATGAGCCCGTTCGTCTACCGCTGGCATGCTGCCTCCCTGAACAGGTTTTCTTCCTCCAAGGCCCCTCCTGCGGGCTTGTTGACTGCTGCCGGCGTTGCTTCCACGCCGCACGGACGCGGTGTCCGCCTGCCTTGGTGCGGCTCTCATCTTCCCGACCGTGCGGAACCCGATCATTAACCGGTGGGCAGTCAGGGGCCCGGCCAGGTCCCAGTGACGTCGGGCACCCCGCGCTCGCTCTGTGCCGAGGCAGTGGCTGTAAGGGTCCAGGGGATGATCGCTCCCAAGGTGCCACCCACCCGGTCCGTGACCTTAACTCCCAACCAGCCGCCCTGGGACGATACCGACGTTGACGCTGAGGGCCCGGCCAGGGCGGCCACTGTCCCGCGGACCGTCTCCGGTCCATCGCCGCGGGCCAGTGCGCGGGCCCCGGCCCTGGCGCCCGCCTCCAGCCGCAGCTGGGTAATTCCTGCCGCCGCACCCGCAAGCAACATGGACAGCAAGGCAACCACGGCCGGCAGCGCGACGGCGAACTCGGCCGTGACACTGCCCCCGGAGCGGTCCCTGCACCCGCCAACTGCAGCCCCGCGGACCATCACGGAAGCGCCAATGCCGTCCGGATCAGGTTCAGCAAAAAACCCCGGACTTCATCGCTGCGGAGAATGAACACCAGCAGGCCGGCGAAGCCGACAGCTGCCAGGGTGGCTATGGCGTACTCCGCTGTGGCCATTCCGGCCTGGGCAAAAGCACTGCCGCGACGCTGTCGTATCCGGGCAGTGCGTAGCCGGGGACCACTCATCAGCGTGTGGCGTGTCCGGCTGGCACCCGGATACAGCTCCACCACATTCTCCGGAAGATCCGTCCGGGCCGGTTCCTCCCCGGAACCCCTGAAGAGCTTCCCGCGCCGTCTCTCCCTTGGTCCGGGCGGCGGGCCGCCATTGGCATCGGAAGCGTTGGAATGTGGGTGGCGATGGTTCATGGCCATGTGCTTTCCTTCCGTGTTGCCGGTCGGATGACCGGCTCCCATCGAGTCTTCAGGGGCAGGCGTGCTGCTGAAAGGAGGCAATCGGGCTAAGTGGATAACCTGCCGCGGCCCGACTCTGTGGAGGACGGGACAGCGGCGTCCGCTCAGGCACCGGATGGCAGCAGTGCCAGCAGCACCGGAACGACACCGAGGCAAATGAAGGCCGGCAGGGAGCACAACCCCAGCGGGAGAACAAGCTTGACGCCCAGGGTCGCGGCGCGTTTTTCCGCCGCCCGGAAGCGTTCCCGCCGCAGCCTGGCCGCCTGGGCATAGAGAATGGCCGACGACGGCGCCCCGGTCAGGGCGGCGAATCCGAGGGCCTCCTGCAAGTCCAGGATTCCTTGGGGCCGGACGCCCGTACTCCCCCATGCGGTCTCCCAGTCGGCGCCCATTGCAAGCGCTGCGACCACCGGGCGCAGGGCCTGGCAATACATCGGGTCTGCTGAGGCGGCCACCAGCTCAAGGGCGCGCCCGATCCCGGCTCCCGCTTCGAGCATGGCCGCCACGAGCTCCAGGATCATGGCTGTGTCCGCCAGCCCTTCGACGCCACCGGGGGGACCCCTGCGGCGCGCCTCATTGTCCCCATCAACAGTTCCAGGTGGCGGCCAGTTCCGGATCCAACGCCTTGACCGCCCGTTTCCGGACACACCAATCCAGGCCGCTACTGCGAGCACGGCAAAAAGTGCCAGCGCGGGAGCTTCGCCACTCATGGCTGTCCAGCACCGGCGGCAGCCGCCACCAGCCGTGCGGACCAAAGCCTTCCAGCGACGGTAAGGCCGAGGCCGGCAGCCAACGTACCCAGCCCCAACGGTGTCTGCAGGAGGACAGACAAGGGATCGACTCCCAGCGCCGAGCCAAGGCCAAGCCCCAGGACGGGGAGCCACGTGAGCAGGCTGACTGTGGCCTTTGGGCCGGCCAGCGCCGTGTGCCGTGCGGCTTCTGCGTCGTCTTCGGCTTCCAGTTGCGCCGCGAACCTGGTGAGGACGTCGGCCAGAGGACAGCCGCTCGCTTCGGCAATGTCCAGGCACGCAGCCAGGTTCCACCAGATCCGGGTTTCGCTCCCCTGCCGGGGAAACACCTTTGGCAGTGCCCGGCGGAGCGCCGCGGACACGGGCATGCCGCCCAAAGCCGCGGCATGCGCCGCAGCCACCATGGCTGTTGAGCCTGCCGACAAGTTCCCACGCCCCCGTCCGCCGCTGCTGTCCTGGACCTTGGACAGTTCGTCCCAGATGCGCGCGGGGGCGCGTCCTCCTTTCAGCAGGGCTGCCAGCTGCTGGACCAGCAAGGTCATGGACGGGGACTGCATCGACTGGCTGCGGCCCGGCGGCCACCGCAAGCCGGAGCCAACCCTGACCACCGGGCCTGGCGGGTATGCGGCAACCCGGGGCCCGGTTTGCCGGACACGGCGGAGCCTCGCCCTCGCTCCATTTGGCGGCCGCAGGGTCAGTGCTGCAGCAAGGAAGAGCAGGACGGCGAGGGCCAGTTCCATCACACGAACTCCTGGTCCAGCTCCAGCCGTCCGGCGAGGACAGCCCATCCCGGGCCCCGCACCGTCCGGCCGCCTTCCAGCCGCAGGGCCGGCGTCACCATGAGTCCGGCCGGCCCTGCTCCGATGATCCCCACGCACGTCACTGCCCTCCCCAGGGCAGTCCGGTCAAGATGGATGACCACATCCAGGGCGCTGTTGGCCTGCAGCCGCACTCCTTCCGGGCTCAGCCCGGCCAGTGCTCCCAAGGCCGTGAGCCGGGCCGGGATGGCGGCCGCAGCGTTCGCGTGAATGGTCCCGCCAGCGCCGCTGTGCCCGGTATTCATCGCCGCCAGCAGGTCCCGGACTTCCGCGCCGCGGCACTCGCCCACCACCAGCCTGTCGGGGCGCATCCGAAGTGCCTGGCGCACCAGCTCGCCCAGATCAACCGTGCCGCCGCCCTCAACGTTCCCGTGGCGCGACTCCAGGGACACAACGTGGGGATGCACGGGATTCAGCTCCGATGCATCTTCGATGAGCACCAGCCGCTCAGCCGGAGCGCAAAGCCCCAGGAGTGTGGCCAGCAGCGTGGTTTTGCCTGACCCGGTCGCGCCGCTGATGAGGAAGTTCAGCCGGTTCCGCACCACTGCCTCAAGTACGTCCTGCAGGAGCCCGTCAAACATGCCTGCCAGCCGTAGTTCAGCCATACTGAACACCCGCTCCCTGCGGATCCGGATACTGAGCAGCGTGCCGGCAGTGGACACGGGCGGCAGGACCGCGTGGATCCGGTAGCCGCCCGGCAGCCGCACATCCACGCAGGGTGAGCCGTCATCCAACCGCCTGCCACCGGCAGCCACCATCCGGCACGCCAATGCCCGGACCTGCGCCTCTCCATCGAAGTACACCCGTACCCGTTCAACACCCTGCCCCCGATCCACCCAGACCGACCCGGGACCGTTCACAAAGATGTCGGTGACTGCGGGATCACGGGTCAGCTCCTGCAGCGGGCCCAGCCCGTTCAGCTCCGCGCTGATCCGTTCGACGGCGGCCAGCGCGCCGGCAGTTCCCAGCAACCTGCCGGTGGCCTGCACCGCCGCAGCCACACGGGATGGTGTGACAGCCCCGGGATCCGCCATGACGGAAGCACGGACCGATTCGAGCAGGCCGGAATCCACCGATGGACCGGCGTCCTGCCTGCCTGCAGAAGGAGTCCCGGCCCGGCGGCCGGTTATTCCGCCCGACCAGGCTCGGCGCGCCTGCACTGCATCGCGGTCGCCTCCCCCCTCCCCTCCCCAAGGCTCGGCCCGTTCCCTCACGGTCCTTCCTCACCGGGCAGGCCGTCGCCCAGGCCATCCAAAACCGCGGCCGTAAAGGCCCTGACGCGGCGACGTCTGCCCAGGCCCAGGAGCCGGCCCGACTCGGTTGCCGCAGCCACGCCGCGCACGTCCGGTAACCGGCCGTGCGCCGGGAGCCCCACGGCATCGGAGATCTGCAACGCGTCCAGGTCTGCCCCGCGCCGGCTCCGGATCAATAGCGAAGCCTCCACTGGTGGCAGTTCGTGAAGCAACCGGACAGCAGCCACGGCCGCTTTCAGCTGGGCCGGGACCACCACCATGATGCGGTCGCAGTCCCAGGCGAAAGTCCGCAACGGACCGGAGCCCCGGCCGATGTCCACCACCACCAATTCGTAGCCCCGGCGGGCCGCTTCCAAAACACCCGCCGTGGTTGCCGGTGGCACAGATACTGGTTGCTCCCGGCTGGCGGGCCAGGACAGGAACGCGAAACCTCCGCAGACGGGCAGCGCGTCCGCCAGTTGGGCGGAGTCGATGCTGCCGCGCGCCTCGGCAAGATCAGGCCAGCGGAGGCCCGGCGATTCCTCGGCCGCAAGGGCGAGTTCCAGCCCGCCACCCCACGGATCGCCATCCACCAGCAGCACCCTTGCCCCCAGGGCTGCTGCCGCCTGCGCAATCCAGATGGCGGCGGTGGTTGCCCCGGCCCCGCCGCAGCCTCCTGTCACCCCAAGGACCAAACCGCCGGGTCCCGGGGCCCGCGCCCGGCTGAGATGGCCGGCAAGCCAGGCGGCAGCATCCGGAAGGACGGCAACACGCTCGGCCCCCAAGGCCGCGGCCAGGTGCCAGAGGCTGTCGCCTTCCCCGTCCAGCCCGACGACGACGGCTGGCGCCCTGCGCCGCGGCGGCAGCTCCCTGATATCGCTTCCCACGAGTACCGAGTGCACCTGGTCCCAGTAGCGCGCGGCCTCTCCTGAATCAGCTGCGATCCGAAGATGGGCGCCCGCTGCTGCAGCGATCCGCTCCACTTCCGCCCGCAGAAAGCCGGATCCGGTGACAAGCAGTACCTCCCCTGCTTCCCCGGGCAGCCACACACCCGCCGGCTCATCGCTGTCCTGTGGACGCGAGCGGGTCCGGCCCCGGAGGCTGGTCCCAAAAAATCCGGCCGGACCCGACGCTGCGGACCGTCGTGTGGCGGTCTCGGCAGGTTCGCCAGGTCCAGCAGGTGCCGTCGGACCGTGGGCGCCGGACGCGTCACCGGTGACGCCGACGGTAAGAATTTCCGGCGTCTTTGATCCCGGGTGGGGCGGACCCAGCTGGTGCCTGCTCATGACTGCCACTTTCCACCGAAATGCACACACCCGGCAGGTGCCCCTGCCCCTATGTGGAAAACCCGCGCCGCAGCGCCGGCCACCCGCGCCCCAACCCGGGCCACCGATCAGGAACCCCCGCCGGACAGGGCACAATTGGAGCATGTACCTGCTGCTCGCCGCCCACCCCAACGGCGCGTCACTGCAGGAGCTCACCCAGGCAGGCGATCCACTGCCAGCCAATCCGGAACCGCAGCTGATCCCCGCAGCGGAACTGGCCGCCGTCGTCCGCAGCCTGGAAAACACAAGGCAGGCGCCCCGCTGGATCTGGCACCGCACCCAGGACTGGTACCCGGCGCTTCTCGGTGCAGGGGTGGAGCTGGAACGCTGCTACGACTTGTCCTTGTGCGGCAACATCCTGGCTTTCTCGGAGTTCACCGCCCACACGGCGTATGCGAAAAGTGCCGACCGGACGCCCGCCGAGGACACCCTTCTCCCGCCCAAAGCGTTACTGCCGCCTCCTCCCCCGGCAGACCAGGGCGCCCTGTTCGAGGACCCCGGCACCAATGCCACGCCACGATTCACGCCTGATGAGCTGCGGCTGGAATACGCGGCCCAACAGGACACCCTGGCGCAGGCCGGCACGGAGGATAACCGGCGCAACCGGCTTTTCCTGCTGCTTGCTGCCGAATCCGCGGCGGCCATGATCGCCGCCGAAATGCAGCACGCGGGTGTTCCGTGGCGGGAGGACCTGCACGAGGATCTGCTGGCAGGCTACCTCGGCCCGCGCCCTGCCGCCGGCCGCCGCCCCGTAAAGCTCGAACAACTGGCCGGCGAACTGCGCGGGCTGCTGAACGCTCCCGGTTTGAACCCCGATTCACCGCAGGAGCTGATGCGCGCCCTGCACCGCAGCGGCATCGAGGTCAAAAGCACCCGGCAATGGGAACTGAAGGAATCCAACCATCCCGCCATCGGCCCCCTGCTGGCATACAAAAAGCTTTCCCGGCTGCATTCGGCGAACGGCTGGGCCTGGCTGGACGCCTGGGTGGCCGGCGGCCGGTTCCGGCCCGAATACGTGGTGGGCGGTGTGGTGTCGGGCCGCTGGGCCTCGCGGGGCGGCGGCGCCCTGCAGATTCCGCGCCAGGTCCGAGCCGCCGTCCACGCCAATCCGGGCCACAAGCTGATCGTTGCTGACGCCTCGCAGCTTGAACCCCGGGTCCTGGTGGCCCTGGCCCAGGACACAGTGATGGCCGAGGCCGCCCGGGACCAGGACCTCTACGCCGGAATCGCCGCCAAGGGCTTCGGCGGGGACCGGGCCAAAGCCAAAATGGCCCTGCTGGGTGCCATGTACGGGGCCACCTCCGGGGAGGCCGGCCGGCTGATGCCGCAGCTCGCCCGGACGTATCCGCGTGCCGTGGACTTTGTGGAACGCGCCGCCCGCGCAGGTGAAGCGGGCGGAACCGTCACCACCCGGCTGGGCCGAAGCAGCCCGCCACCATCTCCCCTGTGGTACCGGAGCCAGCAGTCCGCCAGCGCGGAGGAGCAGCGCCGCGCCGAGTCCATTGCCCGTTCACGAGGGCGGTTCACCCGGAATTTTGTGGTCCAGGGCTCCGCCGCGGATTGGGCGGCGTGCTGGCTCGCGGAATTACGACGGCGGCTGCGCACCATCCGGGCGGACGGTGCGGCCGGGGCGGAACTCGTCTTTTTCCTGCACGACGAAGTGATGGTCCACGCACCGGAAGCGGCCGTGGGGGCGTGCATCCAGGCCATCGAGGACGCCGCCAGTGCCGCCAAGGAGCTGCTGTTCGGCCGGATTCCGGTGGAATTTCCGGTCAGCGTAACCGTGGTGGACTCCTACGACAACGCCAAGTAGTCAACACGCGCCGGATGCTACGGAACCCGGAGTAACCTACCGGGCGGTAGCTCGACGGGCACTGTGACGCCCACTACAGTTTGTACTGGCGACTGATGCAGACCGGTGCTGCGATGACGTATGCAATGACGCACACAGGAGGTCCGGTCGATGGCTGGCAGATTCGAAATTCACCGGGTTGGCGACAACTCGTACAGGCTGCGGCTCACCGACGCAGAGGGCAATACGGTGGCCGTCTCACCGAACTTCAAGTCCCTGGCTACGCTCCGGGACGGCGTCAAGGCCATGCGGGAAAATGCAGCCACCGGAATTGTGGTGGACCTGCGCCAGCAGCAGGCCTGACCGGAATCGGAACCAGCCGCAATCGGAACCAGCCGTCACCCGTCCATCGGGTGCAGCCGGTCATGGTCCCACGGGACGGCCCAGCCAAGCTGGTCAAAGAGCCCGCTCAGGACAATGCCGGTGAAACCCCACACCACCACCCCGTTAACCACAAACGCCGGGCTGTCGAAGGTCCGGCCTGCACGGTGCACGGTGGCCATGGCGCGGTTGTCCGGGTCCAGCAGGTCGCGCACCGGTACCCGGAAAACCTGGGCTGACTCGCCGTAGTCAACGACGTGCACAGGCGAGGGTGCCTGCCACCAGCCCAGCACGGGCGTCACCAGGAAGTTGCTGTACGCCAGTCCGAGCTGCTGCAGGGTACCCAGCACTTCGACGCCGGCCGGGTCCAGTCCCGTTTCCTCCTCGGCTTCCCGCAGTGCCGCCGCCACCGCTGATTCCCCCGCGTCCAGGCCGCCGCCGGGGAAGGCAACCTGCCCCGGATGAGAGCCCAGGGTGTGGGCCCGCTCCAGCAACAGCACATCGAGGTCTGCCGGCGCCAAGGGCTTGCCGGATACGGCCGGAACATCGTCCAACTGTCCGAACAGCATCAGCACCGCGGCTTCGCGGGCGGTCTGCGCATCAACTGTCAGTGCAGCCCACCGCGGATCCGGTGCGGGGTTTGTGCCGCCGGCAACCCGCCTGGCAAGATCCATCAGGTCGTTGCGGGCGCTCAAGGGTTCCTTCTCTGGGATTCCATCCGGATTTCGGCAGCATTGCCCGTCTCCGCCAGCAACCGTTCCAGCAGTGCCTCACTGCCGGGCGCCAGCTCATATTTCAGGAGCTTGGCTGCCTTGGCCGGATCCGTCTCGCCCAGGCCGTAACTGGGGCACCAGTTGGCGACCGGGCAGGCCCCGCAGGCAGGCTTCCGGGAGTGGCAGACGCGGCGGCCGTGGAACACCACGCGGTGGGACAGCATGGTCCAGTCCTTGGGTTCGAAGAGCCCCGCCACGTCCGATTCGATCCGCACAGGATCCTCGGACTGCGTCCACCCGAACCGCCGGGACAGCCGGCCGAAGTGCGTGTCCACCGTGATCCCCGGAACACCGAACGCGTTGCCCAACACCACGTTTGCCGTCTTCCGGCCCACCCCGGGGAGGGTCACCAACGCATCAAGGCGCCCGGGGACCACGCCGTCGTATTCGTCCACCAGCCGGGTGGCAAGGGCCAGGAGGTTCCGTGCCTTGGCCCGGAAGAATCCGGTGGGCTTGATGATGGCTTCAAGCTCTTCGGCTTCGGCCTCCGACATGGCCTGGGGGTCCGGGAACCGGGTAAAGAGCAGCGGCGTGATCTGGTTGACCATCACGTCGGTGGTTTGCGCGGACAGCACGGTGGCCACCAGCAGCTCAAACGGATTGCGGAAGTCGAGTTCGGCATGCGCGTACGGATACTTCTCCGCCAGGGCCCCGTTGATGCGCCGCGCCCGCCGTTTCAGGGCAAGCACCGACTCGGACGAAACCACCGGCATCCCGGCGGCTTGCCCTGCGGCTGGCGGAACCGCCGTCGGTGTTTTCGCAACCCGGGGCGCGGCCATGGAAGTTAGCCGCGCTCGATGTTGCTGAGGTCGCGAAGGATACCCAGCCGGCCGTCGGTGTGCTGGACCAGGAACTCGTTCCCTCGGTCCTCCAGGGCCAGGACCCAGCCGCCGGGTTCGATCACAAATGCCGGTTCGCCGGAACGGGGATCGAACGCGGTGCGGTGCTGGGCCACGGCGAACCAGAAGGCCTCGTGGGCAGACTGGTCGTCCTGCTCTTCGGGCCGGTTCGCGGGATCCACGGTGGCGCCGATGGGCTCATCGCGGCGGACCTGCTGATGCACTGCGGTGGCTGCCGGCGGCTCCGTACGCTGCCCGGCCGGGTCCCCGGGGGCGGACGAACCGGCGGCGGCCGGCGTGCTGGCCGGAAGTACGCCGGTGGCGGGGGCCGCGGACGCGTTGGCGGCAGCAGAACCGTGATGGTGGGGTTCGTCTGCGGTGGCAGCTGCGGGGCGGACGACGTCGGCGGCCTGGGTCGCGGGTCCTGAGTCACCGGAGGTGCGTCCGGCCTGCGCGGCGGTACCGGATGCGGAGGGGACGGATGCGGCGGATCCCGCTGCTGCGGCGGACGAGGCGCCGATGCTGCCGGCAGTTGCACCGGTGGAGGCAGCGGGCGCAGCGGGCGCGGCGGCACCGGCCGCAGCCGCCGCGGCAGGACCATTGCTGGATCCGGCAGCCGGTACAGCGGACGAACCCGAGCCGGACCCACCAGACACTTTTCCACCCAGGCCCGGCGTGGTGGAACCGGCCGGGGTGGCGCCTGCGGTGGTCGAACCGGTGCCCGTTTTGGTGACGGCCTCAGGCTTCGGGGCCTTGGGGGTGCGGGGCTTCTGAACCGGCACGGCGGCCTCGCGGGCCACCACGTGGGCGGGCGCTTCGGCGCGGCCCTTGAAGTCAGCGGAGATGTACGGCAGGAACCGGCCCAGCACCGTGGCGGCAAAAAGGATCAAGGCGCCGATCAGGCCCACAAGGAACACCGGGGCGTAGCTGCTGGCTGCGGCCAGGAAGAAGAAGGCCACCGCAAAGGAGGCCACCACGGATGCGAACTGGTCGATGGACAGCGAGCCCACCCGGATCCTGGTGGTTGGCGCCAACCGGCGGGAGGCGAAAAGCGCGCTGACGCCCAGCGGAAGGACGATGCCCAGGCCCAGGAAAAAGAGGTTGTTCAGGTTCCACAGGTTCAAGCCGCCGAATATTGGCAGCAGCGAGGCGACGAACATGACCAGCGTGGCAGCAAAGACAGCGAGGTCCCGGACGGTGAACGGACCCGTCACTGCCTGGTTGGTGTCATTGCCGGCCACTGGGTTGACCGTACCGGACGGGTTTCCGGTCTGCCCACCGGGCGCTGCGCTGCCCGCTGGACCTGCGCCGGGCCCCGCCTTCGTCTCGGGGCCGGTCTTTTGGCCGAAGCTCTGCTGGTTCATTTGTCTCTCCTTAGCGTGGCGGCGCCAGGGTCCGGGGGAACCCAGATGGCGCCGTCGTGGCAGCGGATCCGCAGCGGCGGGCCCTGGCAGGGCCCCGCCGAAGCGCACTGCAGTAAAGTCACGATTCCATCTCAGCCTAGCCAACAGCCCACCTGTTCACTAGCTGGCCACGCGCCGCCACGGATGCCAAAAAAATTCGCCGCCAACACCATTCACCGCTTAATGGCTGCCGCTCGCGGGCCGGGCTGTGACACGGCACACAGGGCCCGGCATCAAGCATTACGCTTGATTCCGGAACAGCTCTTTGCGGGATGCCCGTGACTGGCCCGTGCCCGGCGCCGCGCAACGGCCGGACCCGGCCTGCCCGGTGTCCCGCGCAGCAAAGATCGATGAATGATGAGGTTCACATGTCCCAGGACACTCCTAGCTCCACGGCCACCGCTCCGGCAGGCCAGCAACAGGGCGATGCTTTCGAAAACCTGCTGCACGAGACCCGCACCTTCCCGCCCAGCCCGGAGTTCGCCGCCGGCGCCGTGGTCTCCGCGCAGGAATACGAGGATGCCGCAGCGGACCGGCCCGCGTTCTGGGCCAGGAAGGCCCGTGAACTGCTCACCTGGGACAAGGACTTCACCGAGGCCCTGGACTGGTCCAACCCGCCGTTCGCGAAGTGGTTCGTGGGAGGCGAAGTCAACGCCGCCTACAACGCGCTGGACCGGCACGTGGAAAACGGCCTGGGCGATCGCGTTGCCATCTATTTTGAGGGCGAACCCGGCGACACCCGCACCTACACCTACGCGCAGCTCACCGAGGAAGTAAAGAAGGCCGCCAACGCCTTCGAGTCCCTGGGTGTGGCCAAGGGCGACAGGGTGGCCGTGTACCTCCCCATGATCCCGGAAGCCGTCATCACCCTGCTGGCCTGCGCCCGGATCGGGGCCGTCCACTCGGTGGTGTTCGGCGGCTTCTCGGCGGATGCGCTCCGCTCCCGGATCGATGACGCCGAAGCAAAACTGGTGGTCACCGCGGACGGCACGTACCGCCGCGGCAAGCCCAGCGCCTTGAAGACGGCAGTGGACCAGGCCCTCGCCGCCGATGGCCACACCGTGCAGAACGTGGTGGTGGTCAAGCGCAACGGCCAGGACGTGGACTGGCACGAAGGCCGGGACCAGTGGTGGGCGGACACCGTGGAAACGGCATCCACCGAGCACACCGCGGTGGGCCATGATTCCGAGCACCCGCTGTTTATCCTTTACACCTCCGGCACCACGGGCAAGCCCAAAGGCATCCTCCACACCACCGGCGGCTACCTGACCCAGACCGCCTACACGCACCGGGCGGTGTTCGACCTGCATCCGGAAACGGACGTGTACTGGTGCACGGCCGACGTCGGCTGGGTCACCGGGCATTCCTATGTCGCCTACGCCCCGCTCATCAACGGCGCCACGCAGGTGATGTATGAAGGCACCCCCGATTCCCCGCACCAGGGCCGCTGGTGGGAAATCGTGGAGAAGTACAAGGTCTCCATCCTCTACACGGCGCCCACGGCCATCCGCACGTTCATGAAGTGGGGCCGGGACATCCCGGACAAGTACGACTTGTCTTCCCTCCGGCTCCTGGGGTCCGTGGGGGAATCCATCAACCCCGAGGCATGGATGTGGTACCGGAAGGTCATCGGCGGGGACCGGACCCCCATCGTGGATACCTGGTGGCAGACCGAGACGGGCGCCCAGATGATCGCCCCGCTCCCGGGAGTCACGGCCGCGAAGCCCGGCTCCGCCCAGGTTCCGCTGCCCGGCATCGCCGTGGACGTGGTGGACGAGATGGGCCAGTCGGTCCCGAACGGCCACGGCGGCTTCCTGGTGATCCGCGAACCCTGGCCGGCCATGCTGCGTGGCATCTGGGGCGACCCCGAACGCTTCAAGGAAACCTACTGGTCCCGTTTCGAGACCATGTACTTCGCCGGGGACGGCGCCAAAAAGGACGAGGACGGCGACATCTGGCTCCTGGGCCGGGTGGATGACGTCATGAACGTCTCCGGCCACCGGCTTTCCACTACCGAGATCGAATCCGCCCTGGTCTCGCACCCCGCTGTTGCCGAGGCAGCCGTGGTGGGTGCCGCTGACGAGACCACAGGCCAGGCCGTTGTTGCGTTTGTCATCCTCCGCGGGGATGCCGTGGACGACGGCGACGCCACGGTCCAGGAGTTGCGGAACCACGTGGGCAAGGAAATCGGTCCGATCGCCAAACCGAAGAACATCCTGGTGGTCCCGGAGCTGCCCAAAACCCGCTCCGGAAAAATCATGCGGCGACTCCTCAAGGACGTTGCCGAAGGCCGCGACCCGGGGGACGCCACCACCCTGGCGGACAACACGGTGATGCAGCAGATCGCAGCTTCACTCAAAAAGTAACACCCGCAGCATGGCCCCGGCGGGCCACCACAGCGGCCCCATGATCCCCGTCAGGACGGCGATCAAGGGGCCGCTGCCTTTTGTGACGATTCAAAAATTTCCCGACGCCAAAGTGTTATTTCCCGTGCTTCCATGTTCGCTTTTGAGAGGTTATAGTCAGGTCGTGTGAGGTGTCTCACACACGGCTATTTTTCAAGGGAGAGAACATGGCTTCAAAGTTTGATGCGTCGGCGGCTGCTTTTCCCAGCAGGCGGACCATCCTCAAAACGGTCGGGGTCGGTGCAGCCGGACTTGCCGGTATCCCGTTCCTGGCAGCATGCACCGGCGGCAGCGGCCCCTCCGCATCGGGCAGCAGCTCCTCCGGTTTGACGTTCGGCTCCGGCTCCTCGGACGATGTGCCCAAGCGGGCCTACCAGGCCGTCGCCGACGCCTTCACGGCCAAGAACAGCAAGGCCGTCACCATCAACACCGTGCCGCACAACGATTTCCAGAACAAGATCAACTCCTACCTGCAGGGTTCCCCGGACGACACGTTCACCTGGTTCGCCGGCTACCGCATGCAGTACTACGCCGAAAAGGGCCTGCTGGCCCCCATCGATGATGTTTGGGAGAGTGTCGGGGCCAACTACTCCGACGCCCTGAAGAAGGCCTCCACCGGACCTGACGGCAAGATGTACTTCATCCCCAACTACAACTACCCGTGGGGGTTCTTCTATCGGAAGAGCCTCTGGACCGAGAAGGGCTACGAGGTCCCCGAGACCTTTGATGCACTCAAGGCGCTGGCCACCAAAATGAAGGCGGACGGGATCATTCCCATCGGCTTCGCTGACAAGGACGGCTGGCCCGCCATGGGCACGTTCGACTACATGAACATGCGGCTCAACGGCTACCAGTTCCATGTGGACCTCTGTGCCCACAAGGAATCCTGGGACCAGCCCAAGGTCAGCTCCGTCTTCGAAACGTGGGCCGAACTGCTCCCCTTCCAGGATCCGGCAGCACTGGGCCAGACCTGGCAGGACGCCGCCAAGGCCCTGGAAGCCAAAAAGACGGGAATGTACCTGCTGGGCTCCTTCGTGACCCAGCAGTTCACCGACCCGGCCGTCCTGGCCGACATCGATTTCTTCGCGTTCCCGGAGATCGCCATGGAAGGCCGCGACGCCGTCGAAGCCCCCATCGACGGTTTGCTGCTGTCCAAGAAGGGCGGCGAGAACCAGACCGCCCGCGACTTCATGGCGTTCCTCGGCACCGCCGAGGCCCAGGACGCCTACGCCGCCGTGGATGCGTCCAACATCGCCACCGCCAAGGGCACGGACACGTCCAAGTTCTCGCCGCTGAACAAAAAATGCGCCGACACCATCGCCGATGCGAAGTACATCAGCCAGTTTTTTGACCGGGATGCCCTCCCGGCCATGGCGAACAACGTGATGATCCCTGCCCTGCAGGCCTTCATCAAAGACGGTTCCATGGACGTCAAGAACCTCGAGGCCCAGGCCAAGACCCTCTACGCCGCCCAGTAGTTCCACCGCCGGCAACCGGGTCCGGTTGCCGGCGTGCACCTGACAGACAGAGGGAAGACTTCCATGAGCACCACAGCACGAGAACTGATTCCGCCGGAATCCCGGGAGCCGTCCGGGGCTCCTGCACGCAGGACCAAAAGCGGGCGCGTCCGCCGGCTCTCCACCCGGGACAAAGTGGTCCTGTCCCTGATGGTGGGCATCCCCACCCTGATCGAACTGATGCTGGTGTGGCTGCCCATGCTGATGTCCGTGGGGCTGAGCTTCACCCGCTGGAACGGCCTGGACCTGGGCAATATCCGGCCCGCCGGCGTCGACAACTACCAATACATCACCCAGGACTACCCGCCGTTCTGGCCGGCAGTCCAGCACAACCTGCTGTGGCTGTGCTTCCTGGCGCTGGTGGCCACCCCGCTGGGCCTGCTCCTGGCTGTCCTCCTGGACCAGAACATCCGCGGCAGCAAGATCTACCAAAGCATCTTCTTCGCCCCCGTCATGCTGTCGCTGGCCCTGATCGGCATCATCTGGCAGCTCTTCTACCAGCGGGACAACGGACTCCTGAACTTCCTGCTCGGAACGGCCGGCACCCCGCAGGCAGTGGACTGGTTCGGGGATTCATCGGTGAACATCTGGGCCGCCATGATCGCCGCCACCTGGCGCCACGCCGGCTACGTGATGCTCCTGTACCTGGCCGGGCTCAAAGGCGTGGACCCCAGCCTCAAGGAAGCCGCCTCCATTGACGGCGCCAACGCGTACCAGACGTTCTTCCGCGTGGTGTTCCCGGCCATGCGCCCCATCAACATCGTCATTGTGGTCATCACCATCATCGAATCGCTGCGCGCGTTCGACGTGGTCTACGTGATCAACCGCGGCACCAACGGCCTGGAAATGCTCAGCGCGCTGGTAATCCAGAACCTGGTGGGTGAAGGCCAGGTGATCGGCGTGGGCTCTGCATTGGCAGTGGTTCTCCTGGTCATCTCCCTTGTCCCCATCGTTTTCTACCTCAGCCGCACCTTCGGCAAGGAGAGCAAAGAATGAGCACCACCGCAACCCGCGCCACCACGCGCCAGGGCGCTGCCGGCCGGTCCGGCAACCGGGCCAAACGCCACTACGGAACGCACATCTTCCTGACGGTCCTGGCCATCATGTGGCTGGTTCCGCTGGGCTGGTCCGTTTTCACCGCCCTCCGGCCGGTGGCCTCCACCAACGAGCACGGCTACTTCAGCCTGGCCGGAGCCTTCAACTTCGACAACTTCATCCAGGCCTGGACCCAGGGCGGCTTCTCCACCTACTTCCTGAACTCGGTGATCATCACCGTTCCGGCCGTGCTGCTGACGCTCTTCTTCGCCTCGCTCATGGCGTTCGCCGTCAGCCGGGTCAGCTGGAAGTTCAACATCACGCTGCTCATCATGTTCACCGCCGGCAACCTGCTCCCGCCGCAGGTCCTGGCAGCGCCGCTGTTCGAAATGGCCAAACATTTCGAGGTGCCGTATTCGTTCAGCGATTCGGGCAACATGCTCAACACCTACATTGTGGTGATTGCCGTCAACACTGCGGTCCAGATGGGGTTCTGCACCTTTGTTCTGTCCAACTACATGAAGGCCCTGTCCGCCGACCTTACCGAGGCTGCCCTGGTGGACGGTGCCGGCATCTGGCGGCAGTACCGCGAAATCATCATGCCGCTTTGCCGGCCTGCGTTCGCCGCACTGGGCACCCTGCAGGTCATCTTTATCTACAACGACTACTTCTGGCCGCTGCTGTTCATCCAAAGCGGCAACCGGCTCCCGATCACCACGGCCATCAACAACCTGCAGGGCCAGTTCCTGAACAACTACAACCTGCTGGCCGCCGGCGCCGTTATCACCGTCATCCCCACGCTGGTGATCTACCTCGTGCTCCAGCGGCACTTTGTTGCGGGGCTGACTCTCGGTTCCAGCAAGGGGTAGACCAAGATGGAAGGTAACGGGGAAAGCCCTTCCCCACCCGCAGCCCGAAAGGAACCCCATGCTCCCCGCAGCACGCCACCAGGCCATCGTGGACGCCGTCCAGCGAGAACGGGTGGTCCGCGTGTCCGATCTCGCCCAGCAGCTGGGCGTCTCGCTCATGACGGTCCGGCGGGACATCGAGGTGCTGGAAGACGTCGGGAAACTGGAGCGGATCCACGGCGGCGCAAAGCTTCCGGGGGATGCCAGTACCCATGAGCCGGGGTTCGAGCTCAAGTCCACCCAGCTGACAGCGGAAAAACGGGCCATTGCCGTGGAGGCTGCCGGGCTGGTCCATGAGGGAATGGCGGTGGGACTTAGCGCCGGGACCACCACGTGGGCGCTGGCCAAGGAACTGGCCGGCGGGCCCAGGATCACCGTGGTGACCAACTCGGTGCGCATCGCGGACCTGTTCCACCACTCCGCGGCAGCGGGCCCGGCCCGTTACGCCTCCACGGTGATCCTGATCGGAGGCGAGCGGACGCCGTCGGACGCCCTGGTGGGGCCCATCGCCACCGGGGCGCTGAAACAGCTGCACCTGGACATCCTGTTCCTTGGCGTCCACGGTATGGACCCCGACGCGGGCTTCACCACGCCCAACCTGCTGGAGGCCGAAACGGACCGCGCATTTGTGGCGGCCTCCCGCAAGGTGGTGGTCGTGGCCGACCACACCAAGTGGGGCACCCAGGGCATGAGCACCATCGCCGGCCTGGAGGAAGCGGATGAAATCATCAGCGATCCAGGGCTCGGCACGGAAGCCCGGCGCGTGCTGCAGGAAAAAGTGGGCCGGCTGCGGCTCGCCGGCTCAGGCAGCGCTGCCAAGGCGGGATGAGATCGCGGAGCCCAGGAGCAGGACCCTGAACGTCCGTTCGGTGGCTTCCTGCAGGAGGGCAGCGCCCTCGGCAACAGCCCTGTCCAGGTCCATGGGAATGGGAATGATCCCGGCAATCGCGTCGATGCCTGCCGCATGGACGTCGGTGGCGTTCCTGCCGATCGAACCGGCAAAAGCGAGAACGGGGACGCCTGCGCGTTGCGCGCGCTTGGCCACTTCCGCGGGCACCTTTCCCCGTGGTGTCTGAAAGTCGATGGCCCCCTCTGCGGTAACCACCAGGTCCGCGGCAGCGATGCCCGCGTCCAGGTCAACCCCGGCCAGCCCGGAATCCAGCAACAGGTCAAAACGGGGCACCAGCCGGGCACCCACAGCGGCGAGGCCGGCACCCAGTCCGCCGGAGGCGCCCGTACCCGGCCCGGTCCGCAGGTACTCCTCGGAAACCCCCGTGGTCCGGGACAACAGGGCGGCCCAGCGGTCCAGCCCGGCGGACAGCACTTCAACCTGCTCCGGCCCGGCACCCTTCTGGGGCCCAAACACCCGGGCCACTCCCCCGGGCCCGCACAAAACGTTGTAGGGGTTCAGGGCAAGTTCCATCGTGCACCCGGCCAGCCGCGGATCCAGGCCGGAGAGGTCCAGGACTTCTGCGCCGGTCAAGGCCGCACCGCCCTCGGCGATCTCCGCGCCGTCCGCACCCAGGATCCTGGCGCCCAGGGCACGCAGGGCGCCGGCACCGCCGTCGGACGTTCCCGAGTCCCCGCAGCCCACCACGATCCGTTCGGCGCCCTGGTCGAGTGCGGCAAGAATCAGCTCCCCCACCCCCCGCGTTGTGGTGGTCCCTGGATCGCGGAGATCGGCGGGAACCAGCCGCAGGCCGGCGGCTGCTGCCATTTCCACCACTGCCGTGGGTCGGTCCGATCCGCCCAGGACTGCGAAATACGATTCGACGGCGGCGCCCACCGGTCCGGTGACCCTGGCCCGGATGATCTTGCCGCGGGTGGCATCGGCCAGCGCTGCCGCTGTGCCTTCACCGCCGTCGGCCATGGGAATGGCGGTGATGTGGACTCCGGGGATAACGCGCCTGATGCCGGCGGAAATGGCCGCGGCAACTTCAACGGCATCAAGGCTTTCCTTGAAACCGGACGGGGCAACCAGGATTCGCTGGGGAACTGACATAACCATGAGGGCACCTTTACCTAGGGTTGTGCGGGAGTGAACAGCGGCAGGCCCAGGAGGGGCCACACTGTAAAGCTGAAGAGAATAACGACGGCGGCGCTCACGGGGGCCAGCCACGCTGAGAGCCGGAGGAGGTCGGCCGGGTCGTAGTTCGGTTCACCGTTGGTTTCGGCGAAGATCGCCACCGGCTTGGCGGAACTGGTGAGGGTGTGGCAGAACCCGGCGGCGGCGGTGGAGGCGAATGCTGCCGCCATTGGTTCCACCCCCATCGGCCCTGCAGCGGCGATCACAATGGGGATCAGCACCGCAGACCGGGCGGACCGGGATTGGATCACCAGGTGCGCGGCAGTGGAAATCAGCACCACTGCCACCACAAAAACATACGGCTTGGCCGCGCCGAGGAACGCTACCGGCCCCAGGATGGACTGCGCCAGCCAGTGGGCGGCGCCGGACGTCACCAGGGCGGACCCCAGCGCCAACGTGGCAGCCATGAACAGCAGCATGGACCACGGCACCTTTTTCAGGGCCGCTCCCAATTTCACGGAACCATAGCGGGGCGAGCTGACTACCAGGGCACCCATCAGCGCCACCAGGGCAGGGTCCAATCCGTGGATGGGTTCGGTGCACCACAGCGTCACCACGGCGGCCAGCAGGAACAGCGAACGTTGCTCGTCGAGGTCCAGTGGCCCGGTGATCCGGGTCCCGGTCCCGGTGCCGTGCTGCAGGGTGTCCGTGCTGATGTCCAGGCGCAGGGCACGGTCCGCGGGGCCGGTGAAGAGCCGGAGCACCAGTTCAGTGGCCAGGAAGGCGGCGGCCAGGGCCAACGGCAGGCCCAGCAGCAGCCAGGACGCGAAATCGAAACCCTGGAACCCGGCAGACTGCAGCACCTGGCTGGTGATCAGGTGGGCTCCCGCGCCGAGGAACGAGGCCACTGCCGAGAGCAGGATGACGGTGGGAAACAGGATCGCCAGCATCCGCACCACCCGGGGCCGGTCCTTCAGGGCGGCCCGGAGGGACAGGAAGATGGGCAGCGCAAGCGCCGCGCGGCCTGAGGTGGCGGGGATGGCAAACGCCGTGACCACCAGGCCCAGGCTGGACAGGTAGGCCAACTGCCGGACGGAACGTGCGCCGGAAACAATGAACGCAGCGCCGCGGGCTGCCAATCCGGTGGCGGCCACAGCACCTGCAATCACGAACGCGGCCATCAGGAGCCAGATGGAGTCCTCGCCGAGCGCATCGAACAGGCTCTGGGCAGGCAGGGTGCCGCTGATGACCAGCGCCACGGCTGCACCCAAGGCAACGTAGGTGTCCTCCACTGGGGAGAAGATCCAGAACCAGACGGCGGCAACGAAGATGCTAAGCGTTGCAGCTGCCGGGACGCCCAGGCCCCATCCGTTGGCGGCGTTGACCGCGAGCGCACCCATGCAGGCCAGCGCGGCGGCCAGGGCGATCAGCGCCGGGGCGCCAAGGAAGCCGAAAGGCTTGCTGCCCTTGTCCTTCCCGGGAGGCCGGGGTGCCGTGCGCGGTTCGGCTGCGTAATAGACCTCGCTCACAGCAACCGGTATCCCGCGCCGCGTACCGTTTCCAGCCGCGCCGCACCCACTTTGCCGCGCAGGGCGCGGACGTAGACGTCCACCACGTTCGACGCCGGATCGAAATCCATGTCCCAGGCATGCGAAATCAGCTGCTCGCGGGTGAGGACCTGGCCAGGGTGGCGGAGGAAGACTTCCAGCAGGGAAAACTCCCGGGCGGTCAGGTCAGCGACGTCGTCGCCGCAGTGGACCCGCCGGCTGCGGAGGTCCAGGACCATGTCGCCGTGCGTCAGGGTCAGGACCGGGACGGGATCGTTGTCATCCTGGAGGCGCAGCCGGATCCGGGCCAGGAGTTCGGCGAACTGGAACGGTTTGGTCATGTAGTCGTTGGCGCCGCTTTCCAGCCCGTAGACGGTGTCCGCCACCGAGTCGCTGGCCGTCAGGACGATTACCGGCGTGCGGGAGCCTTCGCTGCGGAGCCGTTCGAGGACTTCGAAGCCGCTCAGGGTGGGCAGCCCGATATCGAGGATGAGCATGTCGAACTCCCCGGACCGGGCCAGCAGCAGGGCGCTGGCTCCATCATCAACGGTGAGGCACGTGTATGAAGCTGCCCGCAGGCCACGTTCGATGAAGTCTGAAATCCGCCGGTCGTCCTCGGCAATCAGGATCTTGCGCATGCGGCCTGCTCCTCGTTGTTGTGGCGTGTTTCCTGGTCTTCGGTAACTCCGGTGCCGTCCGGGGCCGGGATGCTGATCCCGAAGGTGGCCCCTTCGCCCTGCGTGCTGCGGAGCCATGCGGTTCCGTGGTGCGCCTCGGCGATGCTCCGGACAATGGCAAGTCCCAGCCCTGCGCCGGGTCGGGCCCTGTCCGTCTGGTGGGCGGCGTGCCCGCGGTGGAACCGGCCGAAGATGCGGGCGGCCTCTTCGGCGTCGACGCCCTTGCCCTGGTCTGCAACCCAAACGGTGAAGAGGCGTCCGCTGCCTTCGCCTTCGAACCGGGAGCCCAGGCTGACCACGGAGCCGGCCGGGGAGTACTGGCACGCGTTGGTGGCCAGTTGGAGCACGGCCTGGGTGATCCGCTGGGCGTCCAGCAGCACCGGCCCCTCGGCGATCTCCAGGATGGGCCAGCCCCGGTCCCCCAGGACCTGCGCTTTGGCTTCGATGTCCAGGAGGAGGGTGGCGGTTTCGCGGCGCCGCAGCTGGATAAAGCCGGGCCGGTCCACTTTGGCCAGCAGCAGGAGGTCGGACACGATCCGGCCCATGCGGGCCAGTTCATCGTCCACCAGCGCCAGGGTCCGTTGCCGGTCCACGGCGTTGTCCTCCATCAGCTCCAGGTGGCCGCGGATCACGGTGATGGGTGTGCGGAGCTCGTGGGACGCGTCATCCACAAATGCACGCTGCGTCCGGTAGGCCGTTTCCAGCCGGTCCAGCATCGTGTTGAAGGTGACGGCGAGCGCTGCAATATCGTCCTTGCCGTGGACCGGGACCCTTGCGGTGAGGTCCGTCTCGGAAATGTCGTCCGCCACCCTCCGGACTTCACGGACCGGGGACAGGATCTGCCCGGCCACCAGCCAGGCACTGCCGGCGGTGACCAGCAGGCCACCCAGGGAAACGAAGAAGATGGTGAAGATGGTGCCGCTGACTTCAGCCTGGCGCGGGGCCATGTAGTCGCCCACAATGAGGTAGCCCGTGTCGGTGCCCGAGGTGACAGGCAGCCTGGCCCAATGCAGCTCACCGCCGGCGGTCTGCTCGATGCCGGACGCTGCGGTGCCGGAACGGATTCGGTCCAGCATGGTCTGGTCCTGCGGTAGTCTGTGTCCGCCGGGCGGGGACGCCAGTGCCCCTGTGGGGGTGTAAAGGATGCGCTGGCCCACGCTGCCCAGAATGACCTCATTCCGGCCGGCCGCCTGGCGGCTGAGGTAGGTTTCCAGCATCTTCTCAATCGAGGAGAACGGTTTCGCGGTGGTGGGATCCACCCCTTCTTTGGCGAACGCCCGGAATTCCTGAAGTTCCTGGCTGATCTCCTGGTGCGCCTGCGCCTGGGCGCCGTTCAGCAGGAGCGACCTGATGGTCAGCAGCACCGCAAGGAGGGTCAGCGCGGTGGTCAGAAGGATCCAAGCGGCAATCCGCCAGCGGGCCGGAATGCTGGAACCCTGCCGGTCCCGGCAGGCACTTCCGCGGGGTTTCCGGCTTGGCTGCGCCGGTGCCGGCGCCTCTGTCGGTTCGCCCACAATCGTCATCAGTCGTCCCCCACGTCGTCATCGTCATCGTCATCGATCACTACCGGCGGGACCACCGGCACGGGCTGGGGTGGCACGGCCGGCGCCTCGGGCGCAGCCGGCACGAGAGGCTCCGGAGCCGGCGGTGCGGGTGCCTGCGGAGGCGCCGGATCAGGTGTGGGCGTGGGCTCCAGGCCAGGGGCCGGTTTGCCGTCCGGACCGGCCCCCATTTCCACCGTCCTGCTGTCCACCTGGGGCGGACCGGCCGGGGCCGCCAGCATGGTGCCGGCCACTGCCAGGAGCGCGGGGACAAGCAGTACCGCCACCATCAGAAGCACGCGTCGGATCATTTGCATGCATTTATCGTTGCAGGGGCGTATGAGGCCAGCATGAAGCGTGCATGAAGATGTCTTCATGAACCCGGAATCCTGCGGCCCAGTCCAGTGGGGTGGGCCCGGAGCCTGCCGGCTCCACCAAGGGCCAGTGACTAATCGGGCGCGACGGCCGCGGGCATTGTCAGGGGCAGCCGCAGGACTGGCGGACCTTCAGTTCCGTGGCAAACAACCGGTGCCGGGGCGGTTCGCCGCGGCCGGCGCCAACCAGCGAGGCCACCGCGGCTTCCGCCATGGCGGTCACGGGCTGCACCACTGTGGTCAGGGGCGGCCAGGAGTATTCCGACTCGACCGAACCGTCAAAACACGCCAGTGCAATGTCCCCTGGAACGTCCAGTCCGGCTTCCCGCACCGCACGCAGGATGCCAATGGCCTGCATGTCGGAGCTGGCGAAGATGGCCGTGGGCCGGTTGACCGATGCCAGCAGCCGCTGTCCTGCAACGTATCCCCCTGACCTGTCGAACTCGCTGTAGGTGATGGGGCCCTCCCGCAACCCGGCGTCCCGAAGGGCGTCCCGCCAGCCCTGCTCACGGCCGTCCTTGCTGCCGGAGACGTTGGTTCCCATAGCCAGGCCGATGTTGGTGTGACCGTGGCCAATCAGGTGCTCCACAGCCATCCGGGCCCCCGCGGCCAGGTCCACGCCGATGCTGTTGAAACCAGGTGCGTCGCGTTCCTGGTTGAGCAGCACAGACGGGATATCTGCCGTTTCCAGGGATGCCAGGTCCGGTTCGAAGAGCACGCTGGCCAGCAGTACGCCATCAACCTGGCGTGCGGCCAGGTTGCGGACATTGTTGCGTTCCCTGGCAACGTTGCCGTCCGAGTTGCTCAGCACCAGGGCGTAGCCTAACGCCGCCGCGGCGTCTTCCACGGCATGGGCGAACAGGGAGAAGAACGGGTTGGTGATGTCAGGAATGATGAGGCCCAGCGTCTCACTGGAGCCCAGTTTCAGGGCCCGTGCCGCGGCGTTGGGCCGGTAGCCCAGGACCCGGATGGCATCCTGGACTTTGGCTTCGGTGGCCGGAGCTACCCGTTTGGGGCCCCCGTTCACCACGTAGCTGACCACTGCCGTGCTGACCCCTGCGTACCGGGCCACGTCCTTGCGGGTCACCGGGCCGCTGCGCGGCGCCTGGGTTGCGGTGGAAGTCATAGTGTCCATGCTAGCCATCGCAGGGCACGACGGCGGCAGGGGCGCAGGTGCGCACGCTGCCGCCGGTGGAAGCGCTTTCCGCCAGCACCAGCGCGGAACCGAGTGATCTACTCGAGTTGATACCAGGCATTCGAGCCTGTGTATGGACTTTTGAGGCAGGAAACTTTTCCTTGCCACTTCCAATCTACTCGTGTAGATTCATCCCCAGTTGTTACATCCATCACATGCAGGAAGGGTCGAAGATGACCACACTTACCAGGAACGCAAGTCCAGCGGAGCAGGTTTTGCCCGGGACACGGCGGCGCCGTGGACGGGGCGACGTCAAGATCGCACTGTTCTTCATCGCGCCGGCCATGATCGGGTTTGTCCTCTTCTACCTGGTCCCCACGCTCCGCGGCATCTACCTCAGCTTCACCGAATACAGCATCCTGGGTGAGCCGGAATGGATCGGCGTCGCCAATTACCAGGCCATCGCCAAGGACCCGCTTTTCTGGAACGCCCTCGGCGTCACCACGCAGTACGTCCTGATCAACATCGTGCTCCAGACGGCACTCGCCCTGGGCCTGGCCCTCCTGATGCACCGGGTGGCTAAGTCAACAATCATCCGGGGCGCGCTCCTGCTGCCCTACCTCATGGCCAACGTGATCGCCGCCCTGCTCTGGTTCTGGCTGCTCGATTACCAGATCGGGATCGTCAACTTCCTGATCGACAGCATCGGCCTGCCCAAGATCGCGTTCTTCGGCAGCGCGGAATGGGCCATCCCCACCCAGGCCCTCATCAATACCTGGCGGCACATGGGCTACACGGCACTCCTGATCTTCGCCGGACTGCAGTCCATTCCCAGCCACCTCTATGAAGTGGCCAACCTGGACGGCGCCTCCCCCATGCAAACGTTCCGGAAAATCACCCTGCCGCTGCTGCGCCCGGTCCTGGCACTGGTCCTGATTGTCACCATCATCGGTTCCTTCCAGGTCTTCGACACCGTGGCCGTCACCACCCAGGGCGGCCCCGTCAACGCCAGCCGGGTGCTGCAGTTCTACATCTACCAAAAGGCGTTCACCGAATCGGACTTCGGCTACGGATCGGCACTTGCCGTCATCCTCTTCGCCATCCTCGCCATTGTGGCCTTCATCCAGATGAAGTTCCTCAAAGGCAACGAATCGGACCTGGACTAAGGACACCACCACCATGACCACCACACACGCACCCGCAACGTCGCGCGTCAAAAGTACCCGCCGCCGTCGGCCGATCAACTGGCGCAAATCCGGCGCCTGGGCCCTTGTGGCCATTGCCGTGGCCGTCTCCGTCCTGCCGTTCTACTGGGTCCTGCGCACCGCCCTGTCCACCAACGGATCGTTGGCCACCAACGCCTCCAACCTTCTGCCGGCAGACTTCAACCTCGGCGCCTTCAAGCGGGTCTTCGGCCTGCAAAGCCCCGAGGAAGCGATCGCGGACGGCGGTTCCGGCGCGCAGATCGATTTCTGGATTTACCTGCGCAACTCGGTGCTTTTTGCCGCCATCACCACCGCCAGCGCCGTGTTCTTCAGCGCCATGGCCGCCTACGCCTTCGCCCGGCTCCGCTGGCGCGGCCGGAACGTGGTGTTCAGCCTCTTCCTGGCCACCATGATGGTGCCGCCCATCTTCACGGCGCTGCCCAACTTCCTGCTGATCAAAAACATGGGGCTGCTGAACTCCATGCTCGGCCTGGTGCTCCCCTACATCTTTATGACGCCGTTCGCCATCTTCTTCCTCCGCCAGTTCTTCCTGAACATGTCCCGGGAGGTGGAGGAAGCAGCAAAGCTCGACGGCGCCAGCCATCTTCGGATCTTCTTCCAGATCATCCTGCCCAACGCCGCGGCCCCGCTCGCCACACTTGCCCTGCTCACCTTCATCGGGCAGTGGAACGAATACTTCTGGCCACTGCTGGTGGGCCAGGACGAATCCGTCCGGGTCCTCACCGTGGGCCTCGGCGTCTTCAAATCCCAGTCGCCGCAAGGCGCCCCCGACTGGTCCGGACTGATGGCCGCAACCCTGGTCTCGGCCCTTCCGGTCCTCATCCTGTTCGCCATCTTCGGCAAGAAGATCGTGAATTCCATCGGTTTTTCCGGCATCAAATAACCCCTTCTCCGGCATGCCATGGCGGCCTGCCCGGACAACACGCCTTTGAAAGGGCCCACCATGAAGAAGAAGACCATTGGCAGCCTGGCTGCCGCAGCCGCTGCAGTCCTTGCCCTCTCCGCCTGTGGCGGCGGCTCATCAGCCGAGGCCGGCAAGGGCGAAATCAACTACTGGCTCTGGGATGCCAACCAGCTTCCCGCCTACAAGCAGTGCGCCGAGGACTTCACCAAGGCCAACCCCGACATCACCGTCAAGGTCACCCAGCGCGGCTGGGACGACTACTGGGGCACCCTCACCAACGGTTTTGTGGCCGGTACGGCGCCGGACGTCTTCACCGACCACCTGGGCAAGTACCCCGAATTCATCAAAAACAAGCAGCTCCTGGCCCTGGACGACGCCGTCGCCAAGGACAACGTGGACACCGGTGCCTACAACGCAGGCCTCGCGGACCTCTGGGTGGGCGAGGACGGCAAACGCTACGGGCTGCCCAAGGACTGGGACACCATCGCGCTGTTTTACAACACCAAGCTCGCCACGGACGCCGGCGTGAGCGCCGCGCAGATGGCGGACCTGACCTGGAACCCGGACGACGGCGGCTCCTACGAGAAAACCATCGCCCACCTGACCGTGGACAAAAACGGGGTCCGCGGTGACGAGGCCGGCTTCGACAAAAACAACGTCGAGGTCTACGGCCTGGGCCTGACCGGCTCCGGTTCCGGGCAGGGCCAGACGGAATGGAGCTACCTTACGGGCACCACCGGCTGGACCCACACGGACAAAAACCCGTGGGGTAAGAAGTTCAACTACGACGACCCCAAGTTCCAGGAAAGCATCGACTGGTTCGCAGGGCTCGTGGAGAAGGGCTACATGCCCAAGCTCGAAACCACCGTGGGCGCCAGCATGGCCGACACGTTCGCCGCCGGCAAGTCGGTCATCAATGCGAATGGTTCCTGGATGATCGGCCAGTACACCGGCTACAAGGACGTCCAGGTGGGCATTGCGCCCACCCCCAAGGGGGTCAGCGGCAAGCGCGCCAGCATGTACAACGGCCTGGCGGATTCCATTTACGCCGGCACCAAAAAGCCTGAAGCGGCCATCAAATGGGTCGAATACCTGGGCTCCACCGCCTGCCAGGACGTCGTCGCGTCCAAGGCTGTGGTGTTCCCTGCCATCACCACCTCTGCGGACAAAGCCGTGGAGGCTTTCAAGGCCAAAGGCGTGGATGTTACCGCCTTCAGCCAGCAGGTTGACGACGGGACCACCTTCCTCTTTCCCATCGCCGACAACGCTGCCAAGGTGGATGGCATCATGAAACCGGCCATGGACGCGGTAGTTTCCGGCAAGGCGCCAGCCAGCTCCCTCACCGCAGCAAACGAACAGGTCAACGCCCTGTTCAAGTAACACCACAGGCTCCGGGTGCCGCCGCCACGGCGGCACCCGGAACGGCATTACCGTAGTAACCAGGCCGGCCCCGCACCTTCCGCGGCGGCCAACAGACTTTGACCCGAAAGAGACGTTCATGGATCCCCTGCACCTCCGTTCCGCCGGCACCAGCCTGCTGATCAGCTTCGACAGCGGGGAGGCAGAGGTCATCCATTGGGGGGCCGACCTGGGCAGCACACTTCCGGACCTGGGACTGTTGACCGCCCCGATAACGAACTCCGCCGTCGATGCCCGTGTGCCCGCCGCACTCCTCCCACAGGCATCCTCGTCCTGGCGGGGCCGTCCGGCGGTGCGCGGACACCGGGTCGTCGACGGGTCCGGCGGACTGGACTTCTCCTCCCGGCTCCGGGTCACCTCAGCCGTGCAGGAAGGCAGCACGGCAACAATCGTCCAGGCCGACGACGGCACGGGCATCAGCGTCGCGTCCACCTTGACCCTGCACGACGGCGGCCTCCTCGAGTTGCGCCATACCCTCACCAACCACGGCAGCACGCCGTTCCAGGTGGACGAGCTGGCCACCGTCCTGCCGGTTGCACCGGCAGCCACCGAATTGCTGGACCTCACCGGCCGGTGGTGCCGCGAACGCCACCCCCAGCGCCGGGACATCCAGCAGGGCACCTGGGTCCGGGCCGGCCGGCATGGCAGGACCGGACATGACTCCTCACTCCTCTTCGCCGCCGGCACCACGGGCTTCGGCAACCGCCACGGCCAGGTCTGGGCCACCCATTTTGCGTGGAGCGGAAACCACGAACACTTCGCCGATACCGTCGGGGACGGCCGCACCGTCGTAGGCGCGGCCGAACTCCTGGGCTCTGCCGAAGTCGTCCTGGCACCCGGGGAGAGCTACAGCGCACCAGCGCTTTTTGCCGCCTACTCCGGCTCGGGCCTCGACGGCGTCACCGCCGCCTTTTACAGCTGGTTCCGCGCCAGGGCCCACCACGTCCTGCCTGCCGCAGCGACGGGCCTGCCCGCCGGGAAACCGCGTCCTGTGGTGCTGAACACCTGGGAAGCCGTGTACTTCGACCACAACCTGGACACCCTGGTGGATTTGGCGGATTCAGCCGCCGACCTCGGCGTGGAGCGTTTTGTGCTCGACGACGGCTGGTTCCGCGGCCGCCGCAGCGACCACGCGGGACTGGGCGACTGGTTTGTTGACGAAACGGTCTGGCCGGACGGGCTGACCCCGCTGATCGCCGCGGTTAACACCCGCGGCATGGAGTTCGGGCTGTGGGTGGAGCCCGAAATGATCAACCTCGATTCGGACGTGGCCCGCGCGCATCCGGACTGGATCGTGGGCCCGTCGGCGGCAGCACCCGGCGACGGCGGCCGGCTCCCGCTCGAATGGCGCAACCAGCACGTCATCGACCTGGTGAACCCTGAGGCCTGGCAGTATGTCTACGACCGGATCGATGCCCTGCTCGCGGGCAACAACATCAGTTACCTCAAGTGGGACCAGAACCGGGACCAGACCGAACACGGCCATGCCGGCCGGCCCTCCGTCCACGGGCAGACCCTCGCCGCTTACCGCCTGTTCGACGCGCTCCGGGCGGCCCATCCCGGCGTCGAAATTGAAAGCTGCTCCTCAGGCGGCGGCCGGGTTGACCTTGGCATCCTGGAGCGCACCGACAGGATCTGGGCCTCGGACTGCAACGACGCCCTGGAACGGCAGACAATCCAGCGCTGGACCGGGGCCGTGGTCCCACCCGAACTCGTGGGCAGCCACATCGGCCCCACCACGTCCCACACCACCGCCCGCACCCACGACCTCTCCTTCCGCGCCATCACGGCCCTCTTCGGCCACTTCGGGATGGAATGGGACGTCCGCACGGTCCAGGGCAAGGACCGCGATGAGCTCCGCCGCTTTGTGGGCCTCTACAAGGAACACCGGGGCCTGCTCCACAGCGGCACCCGCGTCCACGCCGACCTTCCCGGGGACGCGCTGCTGCTCCACGGCGTGGTGGCCGACCGGCCGGCAGCCGAGGGCACGACGGCGGCGCTGTTCGCCCTGGTCAGCACCCGCACCGCCGCGGCCGAACAGCCGGGCCGGATCGGCATCCCGGGGCTGGAGGGCGGGCGAAGCTACCGCGTGGAAGCCATCTACCCCACAGCGGCGGACGCCGGCCACAACCACACCTTTGCCTACGTCCAGCCGCCGGAATGGCTGGCCGGCGGGGCGGTGGCCACCGGGACGTTCCTGGCCGAGGTGGGGCTGCCCATGCCGCCGCTGCACCCAGAGCACGGCGTGCTGTTGCAGGTCACGGCCCTCTAAACCCACGGCCCCTGCCCTCCCACCCTGCGCGAGATGGCACTTCGCGGCGATGTTTCCCCCGAACACTGCCGCGAAGTGCCATCTCGGGCGTGGGCGTGGGCAGGGGGCAGGGGGCGGCGTGGAAGGCGGGCCGGCGTAAGAAATGCCCGGGGCGGGGGCAAACGGCTAGATTGGCACCATGACTTCCGCCAATACCGCCGCCGATGCCGCCCGCGGCGCCATCCTTGTTATCAACGGTCCCAACCTGAACCTCCTGGGCACCCGGGAACCGGAAAAATACGGCACGTCCACCCTGGCGGATATTGAGGAACTGGCCGCCAACGCCGCGCGGGCCCACGGTTTTTCCGTGGAGTGCGTCCAGTCCAACCACGAAGGCGTCCTGCTCGATGCCATCCACGCTGCCCGGGGCAACGCGGCGGGCATCGTCATCAACGCCGGCGCCTTTACCCATACCTCCGTGGCCCTGCGCGATGCCCTCGCCGCGGTGCAGCTGCCCACCGTCGAAGTCCACATCACCAACGTGCACCAGCGCGAGGAGTTCCGGCACCATTCCTACCTGTCAGGAGTGTGCGCCGCCGTCATCGTCGGCGCCGGAGTCACCGGCTACCGGCTGGCCATCGAGTACCTGGCCGAGGTGCTGTAGGCGCCAGGCCAGTGGCGGGTGCTATTTCTGGATGCACTGCCCGGACGAAACAGGTGCCGAGAGCCCGGACGCCTGGGCCGCCACCGGGTTGAGGTCGTCCATGGTGATGGCAAATCCCATCTCGGTGTCGGAGGTGGCCTTGGCGAACACCACGCCGGCCACTTCACCGTTGGTGGTCAGCAGTGGACCGCCGGAATTGCCGGGCTGGATGTCCCCGGCGAGCCGGTAGATGTCCTCCGGTGCGGGGTCGTTGCCGTAGATGTCCGGCACCAGGATGGTGGCGATGTCCTGGACTGTGGCGGGCTTGGACTGGAACGGGCCGCCGTGCGGATACCCGGCGAACGCTGCAGGGCTCCCGCCGGGCAGGTCGCCGCTGAAGGGCAGTGCCGGGGCGGGCAGGCCGTCCACGGCCAGCACCGCGAGGTCATGCCGGGTGTCGAAGTAGACCACGCGGCCGGGCATGGCGTCACCGCCGGGCAGCTCCACCACGGGCTGCGACACGCCCGCCACAACATGGGCGTTGGTCACGACGCGGTCGGTGGCCACCACGAAGCCCGTGCCTGTCTGGTTCTGTCCGCACTGGTAGGCGGTCCCGGCGATCCGCAGCACGGATTCCGCGGCTTTGTTCAGCGCGGGCGTGTCGGTGCTGGCGTTGGGGACGGCCACCGCGGGCCCCTGGCCGAGGCCCTGGAGCAGGACCGGAATGCCGTTGCCGACCACCGTGGAGCGCAGCTGCGCCATGGTGGCTTTCACCTGCGTGGGCGTGAGCCCGTCGATGAAGCGGATCACCTTCGAATCGGCCAACTGCTCCGACACCACCGGCACGCCCAACGAGCCCACACTGAAGGCCAGCATGGACATCACCAGCGCGGACACCGCAAGGTTGGCCGCGCCGCCCACTATCCGGTCCACCGCGCGAAGGGGCGGAATCCGCACGGCGCCGCGGATCAGGCGCCCCACCATGGTGCCGAGGCTGTGGCCCAGGACCACCAGGACAACACCGGCCGCGACGATGGCAGTGAGCCGCCAGCCGGGGTCCGGGACGAACCCGCTGACCAGGGGGACGGCGAAAAAGGCTGCCACGGCCCCGGCCGCGAAACCCGCGATCCCGCCGACCGTCACCAGGAAGCCGTTGCGCAGCCCGTATACGAGGTACGACAGCAGCGCCAGGATCAGCACCAGGTCCAGGACAGTCAAGCCAGCCACGAAGGCTCCTTATCAGAAGTTGAACCCCCATTCTAGTGGGGGTATCTGACAATCCACTGTGGAGCCAACGCGGCCCCTCGGGCCCGTCCTGCACCGCCGGTTCCCGCCTTCCTCCGGGGTCGGATATGTTGTGGATTCCGTCATCAGCAGGCGTCATGCGGGCGTTTCCGGTGCCAAGTTCGTCACAGAACCTTGAAAATTCTGAAACAATGGCACAAGCGCCACAGCCGACACTTTTATTCAGGAGATTTCATGGACATCGAGGTACTGCGCCGAGCACCCCTTTTCGCCACGCTCGACGACGACGCATTCCGTCTGCTGACGGATGAGCTGACCGAGGTGGACCTTTCCCGCGGAGCATCGGTGTTCCGCGAAGGCGACCAGGGCGACCAGCTCTACTTCATCGTCTCCGGCAAGGTGAAGCTGGGCCGGACGTCCCCGGACGGCCGCGAATCGCTCCTGGCCATCCTCGGCCCGGGCGAGCTCTTCGGCGAGATGGCACTGTTCGACCCCAGCCCCCGCACGGCCACCGCCACCGCGGTGTCGGAGACCCGCCTCGCCGGCCTCAGGAACGAGAGCCTCAATACGCTCCTGCGCACCCGCCCGGAGGTCTCGGCCCAGCTGCTGCAGGCTCTGGCCCGCCGCCTGCGCCGCACCAATGATTCCCTCTCGGACCTCGTGTTCTCCGACGTTCCCGGCCGCGTGGCCAAGGCACTCCTGGACCTGGCCGACCGCTTTGGCCGTCCCGCCACGGACGGCGTCCTGGTGGCTCACGAGCTCACCCAGGAAGAGCTGGCACAGCTGGTGGGCGCGTCCCGCGAAACGGTCAACAAGGCACTGGCCGAGTTCGTCCAGCGCGGCTGGCTGCGCCTTGAGGCCCGCGCCGTCGTCATCCTGGACATGCAGCGCTTGCGCCAGCGTTCACGCTAGACAACGCACCTTTCGGAAGGCCGTCCTGACCAGGGCGGCCTTTCGCGTTTAACGCGGGCGTCCGCCATGAGACTGGACCCGGGGATCCGGCAGCGTGCGTCAAAGCGACGCAGGAGCAGCACGCAGAGGATCCGTGGGTCCAGTCTGCCCGGCCGGTCACTGCGAAGGCTGGATCAGCGCTCCCGCTGCGGTTCGCCGGGGGTGGTTTTGGCGGCTTCGACCTCAAGCATCAGGTGTCCGTCCTCCTCCACGAGGGCAGGCTGGTACACGTGGGCCTTGCGTTTGTAGCTGAGGTAGGCGATGCAGCCATTGGCGGCCGCCATCTTTTCGAGCATGATCTCTGAACCGGGGACCAGTAACTGGCCCAGCGGCAGCCCCACGGTGTTTTCCTGCCCCACTTCATCACCAAGGGCGGTGGTGCCGCGCCCGCCGATGACGGTGCCGGCGTTGACCCAACGGCCCCATACGCCGCGGCCGTCCAGGAGGCTGGGCTGTTGGCCCATGGGCACGGTGGCCGCAAAATAGCGGGTATCGAAACGGCGGTGCGCAAAGTCGGGGGTGCGCCAGTTGACCAGCGACTTGAGCAGGTCGGTCCGCAGCAGGAGCCCGCGCTTGTCCAGGATCTGGGCGAGGCTGCGCTCCTGTTCGGCCACGGCAAGCCGGGCGCGCATCCACTCCGGGGTGGAAGTGGCCTCGACGGTTCCGGACATGTCCGGGCCCGCCAGCAGCAAACCGGTCTCCTCGAACAGTTCGCGGATGGCGCCCACCACGTGCCGGCGGGCCAATCCGACGTCGGCCGTACCCATGTGGTCAGCCCATTGCTGCGGTGAGGGGCCCAACCAACCGATGGGGTCGTCGTCGGACGCGTCCAGCGAACCGCCGGGGAACGCGAGGACGCCCAGCGGGGAGGAACCGGGCCGGTAAGCCAGCCACGTTTCCAGCCCGGTCGGCGAATCCCGGAGCAGCACCACCGAGGATGCCAGTCGGGCTGCCCGGGGGGTCCGTTCGCCGTGTTCAAGCCAGCTTTGAGCCGCTCCCTCCAATTCCTGGGGAAGGGCGAAGAGGCGTCGTGCTAGTTGTGGCAAGGGAAGGACCGGACCTAGCTGAATTCTGCGATCAGTTCGACTTCCACCGGGGAGTCCAGGGGAAGAACGGAAACGCCGACGGCGGAACGTGCGTGCTGGCCCGCGTCGCCAAGGACCCGGCCCAGCAGTTCGGAGGCGCCGTTGATGACGCCCGGCTGGCCCGTGAACGTGGGGTCGGAGGAGACAAAGCCTACGACCTTGACGATGCGGGTGATCCGGTCCAAATCGCCGATGACGCTTTTGACCGCGGCGAGGGCGTTCACTGCGCAGACAGCGGCATAGCGGTGGGCGTCCTCGGGTGAGACGGTGGGCTCGTCGGCATGCCCCTCGGTGCCCAGCGAAACCTTGCCGGTAGCTTCGAGTTTGCCGTTAATAAACGGCAGCTGGCCGGAGGTGTAAACGTGGTTGCCGGAGATCACTGCGGGAACATAAGCGGCCACGGGTGCGGCCACGGCAGGGAGGGTCAGTCCCAGTTCGGCGAGCCGTTGCTCCACTGCCGATGTTGGCGCTGTTTCCGCGCCGGCAGGGGCTTCTGCGGGGGTTGACATATTACTGCTTCTCCCTTTTCAGGTAGGCAACCAGTCCGTTGCCGTCCGGTCCGGGGACAACCTGGACGAGCTCCCAGCCGTCCTCGCCCCACTGGTCCAGGATCTGCTTTGTAGCGTGAATGATGAGCGGAATCGTCGCGTACTCCCATTTGGTCATGAGCTAAAGACTAGTCCTTGCCGGTAAAGTGGAAAACATGGCGACTCGCACGAACCCCCTTTTTGACACGGCCACCACCCTGGGAAAGATCCTTGTTTTCCTTGGCGTGAGTGCTATTTGCGGTGTCCTGGTGGCGGGCCTGCTGGTCCCCGCGGCAGCCGTTTCCGGCAGCGCCGCCAGCGGCTCGATCGAGTTCTTCGACACGCTCCCCGCGGAGCTGAAGGTTGATCCGCCCAACCAGACCACCAGGATCCTGGCCGCGGACGGCAGCGAGATCGCCAGCCTGTACAAGGAGAACCGGACCAAGGTCTCCCTGGACAACATTTCGCCGTTTATGAAGGAAGCCGTCATCGCGGTGGAGGACAGCCGCTTCTACGAGCACGGCGGCGTTGACACCACCGGCATCCTCCGTGCGCTTGTTGCCACGGCGCGCGGCAACAAGCAGGGCGCTTCCACCATCACGCAGCAGTACGTCAACAACGTCCTCAACGCCAACCTTGCCGCCGAAGGCAAGGACGAAGACATCAAGCTCAACGGCGTGAACAAGGGCGTAGGCGACAAGCTCCGCGAGATGAAGCTCGCCATCGCGCTGGAGAAGGAGTTCAGCAAGGACCAGATCCTTGAGGGCTACCTGAACATCGTGTTCTTCAACGTCAACGCGTACGGCATCGAAGCCGCTTCCCGCTACTTCTTCAGCACCTCCGCCAAGGACCTCACCCTCCCCCAGGCCGCGCTGCTGGCCGGTTTGGTCAACAGCCCCTCGGCGTTTGACCCGGTGACCAACCCGGAGAACGCCAAGGCCCGCCGTGACCTGGTGCTGAGTTTGATGCTGAGCCAGAACAAAATCACCCAGGCAGAGCACGACGCCGCCGTGGCAACTCCCGTGGAGCCCGTGGTAACCCAGCCCAAGCAAGGCTGTGCGTACGCCTCCACCGCGCCGTACTTCTGCGACTACATCCTGCACCTGCTGGAGAACAACCCGGCGTACGGTGCCACCAAAGAGGAACGCCAGCGCTTGATTTACGGCGGCGGCCTCACCATCACCACCACCCTGGACCCCGCAGCCCAGAACGTGGCACAGGACCAGGTCAATACGGCCGCCGGCGCCAACCCGGACAAATGGGGCGCCGCCATGGTTACGGTGCAGCCCGGCTCCGGCAAGATCGTCTCGATGGCCCAAAACACCAGCTTCCTCCCGGCCGAGGGCGGGTTCGATTCGCAGGTGAACTTCAACGTGGACAAGCTGGACAAGGACGGCAACGACCTCAACGGTATGGGCGGCGCGCAGCCCGGCTCCACCATGAAGCCCTTCACGTTTGCCGAGTGGCTGAACGAGGGCAAAACCATGAATACCGTGGTTAACTCCGCGCAGCGCGTCTACCCGCTGGGCTTCAACTGGCGCAACACCTGCGGCCAGGTCACCGGCGGCTACAGCACGGCACAAAAGAACCAGGGCCTTGGTACAGCCGATGACCTCCAGAACGCAGAGCCGCAGTGGTACCGGCCGCTGTCTGTCCTTGAGGGGCTCTACAACTCGATCAACACCGTCACGTTCGCCTCGGCAGCCCAGCTGGACTTCTGCGGCATCCAGAAGGTTGTGGACGCCGTCGGCCTCCACAGCGGACTCCCCGAACTGGACCAGAACGGAAACATCGTCCTGGACGACGCCGGCAACATCGCCGCGCCGAACCCCAACATCGACATGTCCACGCTGGCCAACCTGCTGGGCTCCACCCAGACCGCACCGCTGACCATGGCCAGCGCCTTCGCCACGTTCGCCAACGACGGCAAGTACTGCGAGCCCATCGCCATCACGGGTGTGAAGGACCAGACCGGCGCGGATCTGCCCGCCCAGTCCGCCAACTGCCGCGACGCGATCAAGCCGGAGGTGGCGCGAGGCGTCAACTACGCGCTGCAGGAAGTCATGAACCGCGGTTCAGGTTCGCTGATCCAGCCGCGGCTCTCCACCCGCACCAATTTCCCCATCGGCGCCAAAACCGGTACCTCGAACAACAACGGCTCCACCTGGGTGGTGGGCCACACCACGGGCCTGGCTACCGCCGCCTGGTTCGGCGACCCGCTGGGTGCACAGCAACGTCCAGGCCAGAACATCACGGTGAACGGCAAGTTCTACCAAGGCATCGATGGTTACATGATTGCCGGGCCCATGTTCTCCAACTTCATGACGCAGATTGCGCCGAACTACGGGACCGAGGCCTTCCCCGCACCGCCCAGCAACATGATCAACGGCGCCCCGCAGCGGTCAGTCCCCACGCCCGCCACGCAGGCGCCGACCCCCGCCACCCAGGCACCCGCTCCCGCAGCCACCCAGCCCGCTCCGGCCCCCACCACCGAGGGCAACAACGGAAATGGCAACGGGAACGGCAACGGGAACGGCTGACCACACATGAGGATTGATCCCGCCCTGGTAAGCCGCGCCCAGTCCCTGGGGCGCGGTTTGGCCGTCACCGCAGGCGCCGGCGCCGCAGCGGGAATCGCCACTGCAGCGTACGGCCTGTGGGAAAAGAACCAGTTTGTTGTCCGGGATGAGACCCTGGCCATCCTGCCCGCCGGCCGCAGGCCGTTCCGCATCCTGCACCTCAGCGATATCCACTTCGTCCCCGGCCAGGACAGGAAGGCTGAATGGCTCCGCTCCCTGGCCGCCCTGGAGCCGGACCTCGTGGTCAACACCGGTGACAACCTCAGCCACGTCAAGGCAGTGGATCCGCTCCTCGAAGCACTGCGCCCCCTGCTGGAATTTCCGGGTGTTTTTGTGCCGGGTTCCAACGACTACTTCGCGCCCACCCCCCGCAACCCTGCCGCCTACCTGCTGGGCCCCTCCAAGAGGAAGGGCGGCCCAACGCAACTGGACTGGCCACGCCTTCGCTCAGGGTTCGGCATGGGCGGCTGGGTGGACCTGACCAACCGGAGCCAGTCGCTGGTGCTGGACGGCATGCGGTTTGATTTCTCCGGCGTTGATGATCCGCACCTGAACCGGGAGCAGTACGCCGGCTGGCCGCGCGGCACCGTCAACCAGGACGCCAACGACCACCTCAAGGTCGCTGTCATCCACGCCCCCTACCAGCGGGTCCTGGACCACTTCACTACCGAGGGCGCGGATCTCCTGCTGGCCGGCCACACCCATGGCGGCCAGATCTGCATCCCCGGCTACGGCGCCCTGGTGACCAACTGCGACCTGCCCACCTGGCGGGCCAAGGGCCTGAACGACTGGCACAGCAATGGCCGCACGACGCCGGTCAACGTCTCCGGCGGCATCGGCACCTCACGCTTCGCACCGGTTCGCATCGCGTGCCGCCCCGAAGCAGTACTGCTGACCCTCACCGCCGGAGCCTAAGCCGCAACCCCACCCGTGCCACCACCCCCTCAACCCCTCTCCACCCCGAGTTGCGCTATCACTTGTGGTCCCCAACACGGGGTTTTGGGGACCACAAGTGATAGTGCAACTCGGGGGGAAACGGGCGGCGGGGGCTGCGGGTAGCGTGGGGTTTGGGCCCGGCGCATTGCGGATCATAATAACTGGGCAAGTCCACCACCAAAGCCGGAACCCCTGTGAATCGTCTCACTCAATGGCATAAGGTAGTTGCCAAGGGTAATCACATTCGGTTTAGGTTGAAAAGCGGGCATGGCCAAGCAAACATCATTCTTCAGATCCATTAGCCGCCTCTACCCGCACATCCGGCCCATCATCCCTCGGCTGGTCATGGGCCTCCTGTGCGCACTCCTGGCCAGCGTGGTGGCACTGACCATTCCGCAGGTGCTCCGGGTCCTGATCAATGACTCCCTGCAGCCCGGCGGAGCCACGGATGCCGTGTGGATCTCCGCCGCCGTCATCCTGGTCCTCGGCATCGCCGAGGCCGGCCTGGTGGCCCTCCGCCGCCAGTTCGTCATCAACCCCGCCACCACCGTGGAAACCAAAATGCGGGTTTCGCTGTACGGCCACCTGCAGGACCTGACCGTCTCCTTCCACGACCGCTGGGGATCCGGCCAGCTGCTCTCCCGGGCCATGACGGACCTGAACTTCCTGCGCCGCTGGATGGCGTTTGGCGCCATCATGCTGGTGGTGACCACCCTGACGGTGGTCATCGGCATCGCGGTGATGTTCTCCATGAGCTGGCAGCTGGCCCTGATCTTCCTGGCGGCGGCGGTCCCCATCATGGCGTACAGCTTCCGGTTCCGCACCCGGTTCAGCAAGGTTGCCCGGCGCAGCCAGGACCAGGCCGGCGACCTCGCCACCACGGTGGAGGAATCGGTGCACGGCATCCGCGTGCTGAAGGCCTTCGGCCGCAGCCGCGAAGCCCTGGAAAACTTCAACGAACAGGCCGAGGAGCTGCGGCAGACCGAAATAGAGAAGGCCCGCCATCAGGCGTCCTTCACCATGGTGGTCACGCTCCTGCCCGAACTCGCCCTCGGGGCCGGCCTGGTAGTGGGCGTGATGCTCTGCGCCAGCGGCCAGCTCAGCATCGGCGCCTTGGTGGCCTTCTTCGCCACCGCCGCCGTGATTGCGTCCCCCGTGGAGTTTTCCGGCATGCTCCTCGCCATGGCACTCACGGCGAAGACCGCCGTCGACCGCCACTACGAAGTGATGGACGCCGCCAACACCATCACGTCCCCCGCCGAGGCCAAACGGCCCGACCGGCTGGCGGGGGCACTCCGGTTCACCAACGCCACCTTCGCGTTCGAGGACGCACCGGACAAACCGATCCTCAAGGACATCAACCTGGAGGTCCGGCCCGGCGAGACCATGGCCCTGGTGGGCATCACCGGCAGCGGCAAAAGCGCCCTGATCCAGCTGGTCCCCCGGCTCTATGACGTTTCCGGGGGCAGCATCAGCATCGACGGAGTGGACCTGCGCGACTTCGATGTCCCGCACCTCCGCCGGGTGGTGGGCGTGGCGTTCGAAGACACCACGCTCTTCTCCAACTCCGTGCGCGACAACGTCCTCCTGGGCGCCCGGGACCGCACCGACGAGGTCCTGGAAGAGGCCCTGGACGTGGCACAGGCACACTTCGCCTACTCCCTGCCGGAAGGCCTGGACACGCTGATCGGCGAGGAAGGCCTGAGCCTGTCAGGTGGCCAGCGGCAGCGGATCGCGCTGGCACGCGCCATCGCAGCCCGCCCGCAGGTCCTGGTGCTCGACGATCCGCTGTCCGCCCTGGACGTCCACACGGAAGAGCTCGTGGAGACCCGGCTCCGGGAGGTGCTGCGCGACACCACCACCCTGATCGTGGCGCACCGCCCGTCCACCGTGGCCCTGGCCGACCGCGTCGCCCTGCTGGAAGAGGGCCGGATCACAGCCGTCGGCACGCACACCCAACTGCTGGCCACGAACAGCCACTACCGCTACGTGATCGCGAGCCTCGACCCGGAACCGCGGGACCTTGACTCCGAACTGTCAGCCCTTGAAGACCAGGCAGAGGAGGCCACCCGATGAGCTCCGCTACCTTCGGCACCGCCAACGAGGACAACGCCCACCTCAGCAAAAACGAAAGCAAGGCCGTCCGACGGCGGTCGCTGGCACTTCTGGGATCCCTGATCCGGCCCGTTCGGCTGCGGTTCTGGCTGACCATTGCCATGGTGGTCCTGTCCCAGGCCGCCCGCGTTGCCGGCCCGGCGCTGATCGCGTTCGGCATCGACAACGCGCTGCCCGCCCTCCAGGCCGGCGACAACCTCCCGCTGGTGTTCACCGGCGTCGCGTACCTGCTGGCCGCGATTGCGACAGCGGGACTCACGGCCCTCTACGTCACCTCCACCGCCCGGCTGAGCCAGTCCATGCTGCTGGACCTGCGGCTGCGCGTGTTCCGCCATACCCAGCGGCTGAGCCTTGAATTCCACGAGAAGTACACCTCAGGCCGGATCATCGCCCGGCAGACCTCGGACCTCGAGGCGCTCCGCGAACTCCTGGACTCCGGCGTAAGCTCACTCGCCTCCGGCCTGCTGTTTATGATCTTCACCGCCATCACGGTGTTTGCCCTGGACTGGCGCAGCGGCCTCCTGGTCCTGGCCGCCGGTGTCCCCATGTTCTTCCTGGCCCGCTGGTACCAGAAGCACTCCCAGATTGCGTTCCGGGAATCCCGCGTTGTCTCGGCCCGCCTGATTGTGCATTTTGTGGAGACCATGACCGGCATCCGCGCCGTGAAGGCGTTCCGCAAGGAGAAGGAGAACGCCGACCGGTACGGCGAGCTGGCGGAGGACTACCGGCTGGTCACGGTCCGGTCCATCAACCTCAACGGCATCTTCCAACCCGGCCTGGTGCTGATCGGCAACGTCTGCGTGGCCGTGGTCCTGCTCTTCGGCGGCTTCCGCGTGCTGGGCGGCGAACTCGCGGTGGGTGTACTGCTGGCGCTGATCCTGTCCACCAAGCGGTTCTTCCAACCCGTGGACCAGATGGCCATGTTCTACAACTCATTCCAGAGTGCCCAGGCCGCCCTGGAGAAGGTCTCCGGACTGCTCGAGGAAGTGCCCACCGTCCGGCCGCCCAAAAACCCGGTGGCGCTGAAGAACGCCCGCGGCGCCGTCGACTTCACCGGCGTGGAATTCCGGTACGGCGACGGCCCTGTCATTGTCCCCACCATGGACCTGCACATCCCCGCCGGGCAGACGGTGGCCCTGGTGGGCCAGACCGGCGCGGGCAAGTCCACGCTGGCCAAGCTCATTGCCCGCTTCTACGACGTCTCCTCCGGCTCCCTGACCCTGGACGGCGTGGACCTGCGCAACCTGAGCACCACCGACCTGCGCAGGAACATCACCATGGTCACGCAGGAAGCCTTCCTCTTCAGCGGGTCGGTGGCTGACAACATCGCCCTGGGCCGGCCGGAAGCCTCCCGGGAGGAAATCGAGGACGCCGCCCGCGCGGTGGGCGCCCACGATTTCATCCTGGAACTTCCGGAGGGCTACGACACCGACGTCAACAAGCGCGGCGGGAGGGTCTCCTCCGGCCAGCGGCAGCTCATCAGCTTCGCCCGGGCATTCCTGGCCCGGCCGGCAGTGCTGATCCTGGACGAGGCCACGTCCTCCCTGGACATCCCGTCCGAGCGCCTGGTGCAGACCGGCCTGGCCCGGCTGCTGGCCGGCACGGACGCGGAGAGCCGGACGGCGCTGATCATCGCCCACCGGCTGTCCACGGTGGAAACCGCGGACCGTGTTCTGGTGGTCCACGACGGCCGGATTGTGGAGGACGGCAGCCCCACCGACCTGATCAGCGGCGGCGGCCGGTTCGCCGATCTGCACGGCGCATGGAAGGACTCCCTGGTCTGAGCGGGCGCCGATTTCGCATCGGGACCCGGCATCCGCTATTCTTGTAAAGTTGCTTTTGCAGCGGATCGGGATGTGGCGCAGCTTGGTAGCGCGCGTCGTTCGGGACGACGAGGTCGCAGGTTCAAATCCTGTCATCCCGACCAATTACAAAAAGAGGGTCTCCACACGGAGGCCCTCTTTTTGTATTAATTGCCTGCTTCCCTCAGATCCCGGTTCCATAACGGCGCAGGACACAGTCCGTAACTGATACTCCCGGCGCCGGGAGACAAAACGGCCCCGGAGCGTCCGCTCCGGGGCCGTTCCCTGCCTCCGTTTAGGTGAGGAAGCTGTTTACGCGGGGTCCGGCCAGTTGCCGATCCGCGAAGCCGTGTAAGTGGTTCCCGAGGGCTCGGTGGTGGTGGTGGGCTCCGTGGTGGTCTTGGTCTTCTTGGACGCGGGATCAGGCCAGTTGCCAATGGCTACGGAGGTTGCCGAGTTGTCCACGACGGACCCGGCGGACAGGACGGCCGGGGCCGCAGCGGAGAATGCCAGCGCGGCAGCCAGTACGGCTGCTGATGCGATCTTCTTGAACATGTTTGGGTTCCTCAATACGAGTCGGATTCGTTACAAAGCCAGCACTGTCCTTGTTGACATACATTGTAAAATGTTTTCCACAGGGACTGTCAAGCATTTGCACAAAGACAGTCCCAGAAGAGGAGGATATCCCGTGGGTAACGGATTCGGGGAGAAGCTCCGCGCGGAGCGTCTCGAACGGGGGCTGACCCAGGCCGAACTGGGCAGGGATCTGTATTCCCCCAGCTACATCTCACTGCTGGAGACGGGCCGCAGGGAACCGACAGCAGAAGTGATCGAGGAACTGGCACGCCGGCTGGAACTGGCGCCCAAGGCGCTGGAAGCCTGGAGCCAGCCTATTTCCGTCAGCGACGCCGAGTACGTACTGGCCGGGCTGTACGCCCGCCAGGCCTGGGACCTGCGGGACTACGAACTCGCTGCCAGCCACGCTGCGGCCGCCGCCCAGATCGCGCTGGACGGCAAAAACACCAGTGCCTGGTGGAACATGACCTATATGCAGGCGGAATGCCTCATGAAGCAGGGTGACCTGCAGGAATGCCGCAACATCATCGAACGCCTGCTTGAGCACCCCATGGCCACCGAATCGGTGGGGCTCGGCGTCCGTGCCCGCCAGATGCTGGCCGCCGTCTGCCATGGCCAGGGCCAGCTGTCCGTCGCCGTGGAGCACGCCCTCGAAGCGGTCAAGCTGTCCGTCAGCCTGCCGCGGAACTCCACCGTGCTGATCGGTGCCCACCGGATCCTGATCGGCGCCCTGGCCGAAAGCGGCCGGCTGGACGAGGCCTGGAAGTTCTGCCAGGCCCTGTACGAGCAGGTGGATGAGCACTCCATGTCGCAGCTCGCCGGCGAGGTGGCCTGGGTGATCGGCAACGTCGCATTTATGCGCCACGACTACGTGGAGGGCGTCAAACACCACGAACGGGCAGCGAAACTGCTCTCGCCCGCCAACGACATTGAGCTGTGGGCCCGGTTCAACAAGGCCTCGGCGGCGGTGCGGCTTTCCTCCGGCATCGTGGAGCCGGAGACGCTGTCCTCCATCGAGCGGGCCGAACTGGCATTTTCCATTGTGGGCGGAACCAAAAGCGATGAGCTGGAAGTGGCGTTCATCCGCGCCCGCTGGCTGTACCTGACCGGGGACATCGTGGCTGCCGTCGAGAAGCTGCGCGGCATCCACAGCGAAAGTGATTCCCTGGCCAAACACACGGCCGGTGAGGTTTCGCTGCTGCTGGGGAAGTCACTGAAAGCCGCAGGCGAGACGGACGAGGCCCTGGTGCACCTGCAGGAGGCCCAGAAGGCGTTCAGCGCGGCCGGAGCCGCAGACCGGGTCCAGCAGGCGCTGGATGCCGTCCTGGAGATCAAGCTGGCCCAGCAGCGCGCCGCAGCGGCTGCCGGGGCCAGTTAGCACCGGCTGGTCAGGCGAACGCCTGGCCGGTGATCTTTTCGTACGCTTCCACGTAGCGGCTGCGGGTCCGGCTGACCACCTCTGCGGGCAGTGCCGGCGGCGGAGTGTCGGAGCTCCGGTCCCAGCCGGACTCGGCGGACGTCAGCCAGTCGCGGACGTACTGCTTGTCGTAGGACGGCTGCGCCTGTCCCGGCTGGTACGTGGCCACGTCCCAGAAGCGGGACGAGTCAGGCGTCAGGACCTCGTCGCCCAGGGTGATGGCCCCGGACACGGCGTCGTAGCCGAATTCGACCTTGGTGTCGGCCAGGATCACGCCGCGTTCCCGGGCGATCTTCTCCGCCGTCGTGTAGATCTTCAGGGTCAGCTCGCTGAGCCGGGCCGCGATGTCATCGCCCACCATGCCCACTACTGCCTCGTAGGTGATGTTCTCGTCGTGTTCCCCCACCTCGGCTTTGGCCGACGGTGTGAAGATGGCCTGCTCCAGGCGTGAGCCGTCCACCAGGCCGTCCGGCAGCGGGATGCTGCAGACCGTCCCGCTGGCCCGGTACTCCACGAGCCCGGTGCCGGTGAGGTAGCCGCGGGCAATGCATTCCACGGGGAACATGTCCAGTTTTTTGCAGATCATGGCCCGGCCCGCAACGGCCTCCGGCACGCCGTCCGCAACGGTGGACGCCAGGACGTGGTGTTCCACGCCCAGCTGCCCGAACCACCACAGGCTCAGCTGCGTGAGGATGCGGCCCTTGTCCGGGATTTCGCTGGCCAGGACGTGGTCAAACGCACTGATCCGGTTGCTGGCCACCACCAGGACGCACTCCTGGCCCACCTGCTCCAGGATGGCGGGGTCGGCGGGCTCGTACAGGTCCCGTACCTTGCCGGAGTAGACGTGCGTCCAGCCGGGCAGGTCCAGGGTTTCGGTCTTGAGACCGCGGAACTCGGGTGTCTCGCTCATGCCAGGCCTTTCGCCTTCGTCACGGGGAGGGCTCCGGTGGCGGTGGAGACCTTAATCTCGTTGCGTGCGGCCTTGCGGCCAATGTCGCTGCGGAACTGCGAGCCGTCCAGCTGCACCAGCTCCACGCCGTCGTACGCCTTTTCGCGCGCTTCCACCAGGTCGCTGCCCAGGGCCACCACAGCCAGGACACGGCCGCCTGCGGAGACCACTTTGCCGTCGTTGTCCAGCGCCGTGCCGGCGTGGATGACGTGCACGCCGTCCAGCGCTTCCGCCTTCTTGAGGCCGCGGATCCGGTCGCCCGTCCGGGGGGTGTCCGGGTAATTTTCGGACGCCACGACGACGGCGACAGCCGTTTCCTTCGACCAGCGCAGCTCATCCACCCGGTCCAGTTCGCCCTTGGCAGCGGCCAGGAGCAGGGAACCGAGAGGGGTCTTGAGCCGGGCCAGGACGGCCTGCGTTTCAGGGTCGCCGAAGCGGACATTGAATTCGATGACGCGGGTGCCGCGGGTGGTCAGGGCCAGCCCCACGAACAACACACCCACAAAGGGGGTGCCACGGCGGGCCATTTCGTTGACGGTGGGCTGCGCCACGCGGTCAATGACTTCCTGGACCAGCCCTTCGGGTGCCCATTCGAGGGGGGTGTAGGCGCCCATGCCGCCGGTATTGGGGCCTTCGTCGTTATCGAAGATCCGCTTGAAATCCTGTGCCGGGGACAGTGCCACAGTGTTGTGGCCGTCGCACAGGACAAAAAGGGACACTTCTGGGCCGTCCAGGAACTCCTCGATGACCACGGTTCCGCCGGCGTCGAAGCAGGTCTGCGCGTGGGCCAGGGCTTCGTCGCGGTCCTTGGTGACCACAACGCCCTTGCCGGCGGCCAGGCCGTCGTCCTTCACCACGTAAGGTGCGCCGAAGGTGTCCAGGGCAGAGGCAGCTTCGGCTGCGTTCGTGGCCACCAGGGCCATGGCCGTGGGCACCTCGGCTTCGGCCATGATTTCCTTGGCAAACGCCTTGGACGCTTCAAGCTGGGCTGCTGCCTTGTCCGGGCCGAACACCGGGATGCCGGTGGCGCGGACGGCGTCAGAGACCCCTGCCGCCAGCGGCGCCTCCGGTCCCACCACCACCAGGTCAACGGCGAGCCGGGTGGCGAGCGCCGCCACGGCCTGCGGATCGTTGCCGTCGATCCGGTGCGTCGGGACCAGTTTGCTGATGCCGGCGTTGCCGGGTGCAGCGTGGACCTCGGACACGTTGGGGTCGGCGAGCAGGGAGCGGACAATGGCGTGTTCGCGGCCTCCGGGGCCAATGACGAGTACCTTCACAGTCAACAAGGGTACGTGGTGCACCCTTAGCGGGCCTAAGCTGTGTCTTTGCCAACCTGCCCGGACAATCCGCGGCACCCGCCACTCCGAATAGCTGACATGAAGACGCAACGGAATTGGCCCAAGGGAACCACCGCCATGGCGGCGCTGGCAGGCGTGGTGGCTGCCGCCGTCGTGCTGGCAGTGGCAGAACTCATCGGAGCGTTCTTCACGGCGAGGGCAACCCCGCTCTTTGCCTTGGGGTCAACCTTCATCGACTTCACGCCGCCGTGGATGAAGGACTTCGCCATCGCCACGTTCGGCACCAATGACAAGGCGGCCCTGTTCGCCGGCATGGGTGTGACCATTGCGCTGCTGGCCTGCGTGCTGGGTGTGGTGGCGTTCCGTAAATGGGCGCTCGGTGTCTTGGGCGTCCTGTTTATGGGCGCCGTGATTGTGGGCGCCGTGGTGACCCGCGCCGGCGTCAACCCTGTCGACGCGATCCCCAGCATCCTGGGCACCCTGGCCGGCCTGGTGGCCCTCCGGTTGCTTGTGGCTCCCCTGTGGCGCCTGAAGGCGTGGCCCGAAGCCCCCGCCGACCAGTCCGCGGACGACGGGCGGCCCGCCACCAGCCGGCGGAGGTTTTTTGCCGCGGCCGGCATCACCGCCGTTGGTGCGGGTATCGCGGCAACCGGCGGCCGGCTGCTCAGCGCGGCCAGGAGCAACATTGCCCAGGCCCGCAGCGCGATGCAGCTACCCGCCCCGGCCAAGGCTGCCGCAGCAGTTCCCGAGGGCGTGCAGTCCCCGGTGGCCGGCATGCCGTCCTGGCTGACCCCCAACAACGAGTTCTACCGGATTGATACAGCGCTCAGCGTCCCCGAGATCAATGCCGCCGACTGGGAGCTGCGCATCCACGGCATGGTGGAGGAGGAAGTCCGGCTCACGTTCCAGGACCTGCTGGATGCCGAACTCATCGAAACCCACGTCTCCCTCACCTGTGTGTCCAACCCCGTGGGCGGCAACCTGGCCGGAAACGCCAAGTGGCTGGGCCTGCCCATCCGCGAAGTCCTCCGCCGGGCCAAGCCCAAGGACGGTGCCGACATGGTCCTTTCCACCTCGATTGACGGCTTCAGCGCCTCCACGCCCCTGGAAGTCCTGCAGGATGACCGGGACGCCATCCTGGCCATCGGCATGAACGGCGAACCGCTGCCCCTGGAGCACGGCTACCCCGTCCGGATGGTGGTCCCGGGCCTGTACGGTTTTGTGTCCGCCACCAAATGGGTGGTTGACCTCGAAGTCACCCGGTTCGCGGACAGCAAGGCCTACTGGACCGACCGCGGCTGGTCGGAGCGCGGACCCATCAAGACCATGGCGCGGGTGGACGTGCCCAAGTCCTTCGCTAAGGTCCCGGCCGGGAAGGTCGCCGTGGGCGGCACCGCCTGGGCGCAGACCCGCGGCATCACCAAAGTGGAAGTCCAGATCGACAACAACGACTGGGCGGAAGCCGAGCTGTCCACGGAGGCTTCACTGGTCACCTGGCGGCAGTGGTCCTACCAGTGGGACGCCACCCCGGGCCCGCACTACATCAAGGTCCGGGCAACGGACGGCACCGGCGAGGTCCAGACGGACCAGCGCGCCGACCCCGTGCCGGACGGCGCATCCGGCTGGCAGTCCGTGATGGTCACCGTCCAGTAGCGCGGTGCAGGCCCGGCCGGACCATAGACTAAGCAGCATGCCCCACAACCCGCACGCCACCTTCACCGTGGACTCCGCCGTCGAACTGGCCGTTATTGAACGCAGCGGTTTTGTGGAGTCCCGCCACCTCGGCTCCGCCGTGCTCCTCGCGGCGGACGGCTCCGTGGTCACGGAACTGGGCGACATCTCCACCCCCGTCTATGCCCGGTCGGCCCTCAAACCGTTCCAGGCCCTGGCCGCCATGCAGTGCGGCGTCCCGCTGCGGGGCGCCCAGGTGGCGGTGGCCTGCGGCAGCCACACCGGGTCCCTGGACCACATGGATGTGGTGTCCGGGATGCTGAAGGCTGCGGGCGTCCGGGAGGACCAGCTGCTCTGCCCCGAGGCCTGGCCACAGGACGAAACCGCACGGAACTGGCTGGTCCGCTCCGAACGCGGCAGGTCCAGGCTGGCGTTCAACTGCTCCGGCAAGCACGCCGCGTTCCTCTGGGCGTGCACCGAAAACGGCTGGGACACCGCCAGCTACCTTGAGCCCAACCACCCGCTGCAGCAGGCTGTCCGCACCGCCATCGAGGAAAACGCCGACGAACGGATCGCGCACCTGGGTGTTGACGGCTGCGGCGCCCCTGTGGCCGCACTGTCCCTGAAAGGCTTGGCCCGCGCGTACTCGCAGCTGGCCAAGGCCCCCGGGGACAAACACTCCAACGCCCGGGCCGCCACCATTGCCACCTCCATGCTGGACTACCCATGGGCAGTGCAGGGCAAGGGCGAGGCCAACACCGTGGTGATGGAGGACCTGGAAGTCATCGCCAAGATCGGGGCGGAAGGCGTCCTGGCCATGGCCACGCCGCAGGGCGTTTCCGTGGCCATCAAGGTCCTGGACGGCAACCTCCGGGCCACCTCGCTGGTGGCGCTGACCTTGCTCGCGGCCGCAGGTTCCGTGGACCCGGATAAGGTGGCGGACGTCCTGGCCAAAGTTGTGGAACCCGTCCTGGGCGGTGGCCGGCCCGTGGGCCAGATCCGGCTGGGCCCTTCGGTGTCCGCCCTGCTGGACCAGCCCTGACCCACCCCACCGGAAGGAGGCCCGACGCATGGCCATAGCCCGCCGTCGGATTGATCTTGAGGAAGGCGCTGCCGCGCTCGCCGCCTGGCAGCGCGCCCAGGAAGCCCCCTCGGACGCAGCGGTTCCGCGCCAGACACTCGCAACGGCGGTGCGGTATTCACTGGAGGAAGTCACGGCCCGCGCGCCCGGCAACTCCGTGGAAGTGCGGGTGCCGCCGTTCGGCGTCACCCAGTGCGTCGAGGGTCCCCGGCATACCCGCGGCACCCCGCCCAACGTCATAGAGTGCGACGCCGCCACCTGGCTGGGGATGGTCAGCGGCAGGATCCGCTGGGCAGACGCCGTCGCGGCAGGGAAGGTGGCAGCGTCCGGGCTCCGCGCGGACCTGTCGGCGCTGCTGCCCTTTTAGCTGCTGCCTTAGCTGACGCTGCCGGGACCTGTGGCGGTACCTGGACCAGTGCCGGTAATCCGGTCCGGGCCCTGCCCGGTGCCGGCCACCCTGCTCCCTGCCGCTGCGGTGGCGGGGTGCGGCACCAGGTTCTGCAGCCGGGTGGACAACGCTGCGATCACGGCAAAGGCGAACGCCGCCACGGCAATCAGGACGGACATCACGGCCACGGTGCCATAGCCGCCCAGCCGGGGATCGAGGAACGGGTAGGGGTACCAGTCGGCGAAGGGGCCACGGATCAGGCTGTAGACCAGGTAGGCCAGCGGAAATGCGAGCCACAGCAGCGAGGTCCTGATGGAGATCCTGGTCTTGGGCAGGTCCACCAGCCAGTCGATCACAATGATGGTGGGCACTGTGTAATGCAGCACCACGTTGACCCAGGGCAGTGGTGTGTTCACGTCCACGTCGCTCAGCAGCAGGCTGTACGTGATTCCGGTGATGGTCATGTACACGGTGGCGGCGCCGCGGAGCAGTTCCAGCCAGCGGGGGCTCGCCCCCTTCCAGGCGAACCAGGCGGCGATGCCCAGCGTGACGAAGGCGATGATGTTGGACTCGATGGTGAAGTAGCTGAAGTAGTTGCCGGCGCTTGCGCCCGGGACGTTCTGCATCAGGTACAGGAACTGGAACAGGACTGCCACGAAGCCCAGCAGCGCGAACCAGGTGCGGAAAAGAGCCAGTCCCTTGTTTGCGGTCATGGCCTGATCCTAGGCCACATCGGTTCCCGGGCGGCCGAAGCCGGCCCGGATTCCTGCGGGGGCAGGCTCAGCCGCGGCCCACGAACGGCATTCCCGCGGCTGTGACCACCACGGAACCCACGCTGGCGGAGGCCGGCATGTCCGCCATCATCAGCACGGCCCGGGCGGCGTCGGCCACCGGGAACATCGGTTCAACCCGGCGGCTGCCATCCGCCTGGAGCGCGCCGGAGCCCACCCCGATGGTGTCCATGATCCCGGTGCTGGTGTTGCCGATATCGATCTGCCCGCAGGTGATCCCGAAGCCCCTGCCGTCCAGCTCAATGCTTTTGGTCAGCCCCGTCATGGCGTGCTTGGTGACGGTGTAGGCAACGGTCCTGGGCCGCGGCACGTGGGCGGAAATGGAACCGTTGTTGATGATCCGGCCGCCCTGCGGCTCCTGCCCCTTCATGGCCCGGACCGCCGCTGCCGCGCACAGCATGGACCCGGTCAGGTTGACCGCCACCGTGGCGTCCCAGTCGGCCAGGCTGATCTCGTCCACGCCCGCCGCCGGACCAAAGACGCCGGCATTGTTGAACAGGACATCCACGCGCCCCCACGTGCCCAGGACGTCCGCAAAAAGGCGTTCGACGGCGTCGGGCCGGGTGACGTCGCACGGCACCACCAGCGCGGCGGGATGGCCGCCGGCGGCGTCGTCCAGCGGCTCCCGGCGACGGCCCGCGAGGGCCACCCGGTAGCCGGCGGCCAGCATCTGCCGGGCAACTTCCCGGCCGATGCCGGAGCCGGCCCCGGTGACCACTGCCACGCGTCCGTTGGGATGGGGACTCTCCACGCCGATCTCCTGTACCTAGCTGCCCTGGCGCGCGGCGTCCACCGGTGCGCTGTTCAGGGGCCAGCCTATGACGGTCTTGGGCCGCGGCACAGCGTAGGTCCGCACCTTGGAGGTGGAGAGCCGCAGGCGGACCAGGGACTCGGCAATGGTCACCGCTGCCGCCACCCCGTCCACTACCGGCACGCCGGCGCGCCGCCGGATCTCCTCATCCAGTCCGGCCATGCCGCCGCAGCCCAGGACGATGACTTCCGCTTTGTCGTCGGTGACAGCCCGCAGCGCCTGGCCGATGATGGCCTCCACCGCGCGTTCCGGCTCCTCTTCCAGCTCAAGGACGGCCATGCCGCTGGCCCGCACCGAGGCGCAGCGGGCGTCCAGCCCGGCGAGCTTGAGCCGGTCCTCGATCAGCGGGACGGTGCGGTCCAGGGTGGTGACCACCGAATACTTGTGGCCCAGGAACATCGCGGTGCTGGCCGCCGCTTCGGTGATGTCCACCACCGGAACGTCGAGGAGCTCCTGCAGCCCCTCCCGGCCGTGCTCGCCGTAGCCGGCCTGGATCACGGCGTCGTACGGCTCGGGGTAGGAGGTCACGGCGTCCATCACGGCGATCGCCGCCAGGTAGCTTTCGAAGTTTCCTTCACACGAGTCCGCACCGAACCTCGGGGTGAGGCCCACAATCTCCGTCCCGGGCGCCGCAATGCTGCGGGCCTGGGCGGCAATCGCCTCGGTCATGGAGGAGGTGGTGTTGACGTTTGCAACGAGTATGCGCATGGGATTCCTTGGCTGGAGGGTGGGCGGTCAGTGCGTGCTGGCGACGGCGATGGCCTCGCCGTCCTGGTCCACCAGTCGCTGCCCGCGGTCTGCGACGAAGAAGTACACCACTGCGGCGATGCCTGCGGCGAAGAACCAGGCGAAGGGGGCGGCTGCGGCCAGCGCAGGAACAAAGGCGATCAGCAGCGCCACGGCAGCCGCCGGGACCATTGCGGTGATGGCCCGCGGATTGACGCCGTTTTTGTAGAAGTAGGCGCCTTCGCGGGACGCGGTGTAGAGCTCGGGAACGTTGACCTTGCTGCGGCGGATGAGCCAGTAGTCGGCCATGACCACACCGAACAGCGGGCCCAGCAGTGCGCCCAGGCCACCCAGGAAGTACAGGATGACCAGCGGGTTGTTGTAGAGGTTCCAGGGCAGGATCACCAGGCCGATCACGGCGCTGACGATTGCTGCCTTGCGGAAGTTGAGCCGCTTGGGGAACAGGTTGGTAAGGGCGTAGACGGGGGCCACGAAGTTGGCCATCAGGTTCACGGCAATGGTCAGGACCAGCAGGGCGAGGCAGGCCAGGACCAGGAACAGCGTGTTGGGGATGGTCTGGACGATGTCCGAGGGGCTCTGGATGATGGTGCCGTTGATCCTGAACTGGCCACCGGCCATCACCACCACGATCACGCCGAACAGCAGCATGTTGATGGGGATGCCCCAGAAGTTGCCCCGGACCACTGCCTTCTTCGACTTCGCCGAGCGGGTGAAGTCGCAGAAGTTCAACACGAAGGTGCCGTAGATGGAGACCCACAGCGAGCCGCCGGCGAAAATGGTGAGCCACATTTCGGGGCCCTCCAGCGCGTTGTTGGCGGACCAGGCGATGGCGCCGCCGGCTTCGATGAAGATCCACACGGCGATGGCCGCCATGGTTGCCAGGATGACCGGACCCGCGAAAGCCTCGTATTTGCGGATCATTTCCATGCCGAAGCTGACAATGACCAGCTGCACCACCCAGAGGATGGCGAAGGCGATCCAGCCCAGGGTGGACAGGCCCAGGATGGAGTTCCGGTCCAGGTCGGCCAGGGACGGGACCATGGCCACCAGCATCACGCGGAACACCACGGACGCGAGGTAGGTCTGGATTCCGAACCAGGCCACGGCCACGGCGCCGCGGAGCAGGCCGGCGATCTGTGCGCCCCGGATGCCGAAGCTGATGCGGCTCATGACCGGGAAGGGAACCCCGGTCTTCACGCCCATAAAGCCGGAGAGGTTAAGCAGTCCGAACAGCAGGGCGGCGCCGATGCCCAGGGCCAGGAGGATCTGCCAGCCGCCCAGGCCCAGGGCGAACAGGCCGATGGCGAAGGCGTAGTTGCCCAGGCTGTGCACGTCATTGGCCCACAGGGTGAAGATGCTGTAGCCGGACCAGCTGCGGCCGGCTTTTTTGGTGGGGGCAAGATCCGCGTTGTAGAGAGTGGGACTGATCTCGACGCCGGAGGCGGCGCTGGCGGCCTCGCAGAGCGCATCACCGCCAGCGGAGGGGTGGGTGGGAAGCACTGACGGCGCTGTCAGGTCTGCAGTTTCGACGCCGACCGGGGGGTTGGTCTGCATTGGGGGGCTCCAATTCTGGGAGTACTGCCGCTGTGGTGAGACCGGATCGAATGACCCTCGCTGTTATTCCACAATGCGGAATCAAGATATTGAATAGTGAAATAATAGTATGATCTGTATCACCTTCGGTCAAGGTTGATCAGGCATGCCGGCGGTCACAATCGGTGGGCAAGCGGTATCTCGCCACCGGAACCCCGCGGACCACCGCTCCGGTTGACCGGTTTGGCCCCTCTGGATAATCTCGTTGTGCAAGATTGTTTTCTCACATCATGAAAAACAGTCGCCAATCATTCAACGATGAAATGAGGCCTCCGTGGCTGCAGGAGAAGATACCTCCCATATCCTCAGCGGGTTGACTAACCAGCTGCCTGATCGTGATCCGGAAGAGACTGCCGAGTGGGTTGAGTCGCTGGATTCCCTGATCAGGGAACAGGGCACGGAGCGTGCCCAATTCATCATGCGGAGCCTGTTGCAGCGCGCCGGTGCGCAGAGCGTCGGGGTGCCCATGGTGACCACCACCGATTACGTGAACACGATCCCGGTGGATCAGGAAGCACCGTTCCCGGGCAACGAGGAATACGAACGCCGGTACCGGGCCTACATGCGGTGGAACGCCGCGGTCATGGTCCACCGGGCGCAGCGGCCCAGCATCGGGGTGGGCGGTCACATCTCCACCTATGCCGGGGCCGCGACCCTGTACGAGGTGGGCTTCAACCACTTCTTCCGCGGCAAGGACGCCCCGGGCGGCGGGGACCAGGTGTTCTTCCAGGGCCACGCCTCCCCCGGCATGTACGCCCGGGCGTTTATGGAAGGCCGGCTGACCGAGGAGGACCTGGACGGGTTCCGGCAGGAAAAGTCCC